>CAYGZN010000189.1:0-6292 GCA_964354355.1 uncultured Burkholderiaceae bacterium
TGTTGGCGACCTCGGGCTGCAGGCGGCCGTCCAGCGCCCACTCGCGCAGGAAGGCCACGCAGCGCGGATCCGACAGGTTGAAGAAGAAGTGCTCGGACTGCTTCATGACCGGCGTGGCGCCGGTCAGCGTGGAGTAGGGGTTCTTCAGGTCGGTCGGCGCATAGACCGCGCCGCAGACCTCGCAGGAATCGCCGAACTGGTCCTTCGCGCCGCAGCGCGGGCACTCGCCCTTGATGTAGCGGTCCGGCAGGAACATCTGCTTGACCGGGTCGTAGAACTGCTCGATGGTGCGGGTCGAGATCAGTCCGGCGGCGCGCAGCTTGCGGTAGATGTCCTGGCTCAGCTCGGTGTTCTCGGGCGAGTCGGTCGAGTGCCAGTGGTCGAACGAGATGTGGAAGCCGTCGAGGTACTTCGGGCGCTCCGCGGCGATGCGCTCGACCAGCTGGCGCGGCGTGATGCCCTCGGCCTCGGCCTTGAGCATGATCGGCGCGCCGTGGGCGTCGTCCGCGCACACGAAGTGCACTTCGTGGCCCTGCATCCGCTGGAACCGCACCCAGATGTCGGCCTGGATGTACTCCATGATGTGGCCGATGTGGAACGAGCCGTTGGCGTAGGGCAGGGCGGTGGTGACGAACAGGCGCCGGGTCATGGCTGCTTCGATCGCGCGAAAACCCTGAGTTTAACAAGGGAATGCCTGCCTGCCGGGCCACGATCGTTTTCGGATAGACTTTGCGCCCTACCTGTGGAGACGTCATGGCCGTTTCGGTCGAACAAGTGAGCGCGGCGCTCGCCGGCATCGTCGATCCCAACACCACCAAGGACCTGGTGGCCGGCAAGTCGGCGAAGAACATCCGGGCCGACGACGGGCACGTCAGCGTCGACGTCGAGCTGGGCTACCCCGCAAAGAGCCAGGTCGACCCGATCAGGCGCCAGGTCATCGCGGCGTTGCGCGCCATCCCCGGCGTGACCAACGTCAGCGCCAACGTGTACCAGAAGATCGTCGCGCACCAGGCCCAGCGCGGCGTGAAGCTGCTGCCCAACGTGAAGAACATCGTCGCGGTCGCCTCGGGCAAGGGCGGCGTCGGCAAGAGCACGACGGCTGTCAACCTGGCGCTCGCGCTGGCAGCCGAAGGCGCGTCGGTCGGCATGCTCGACGCCGACATCTACGGCCCGTCGCAGCCGATGATGCTGGGCATCGCGGGCCGACCCGAGTCGCTCGACGGCAAGAGCCTCGAGCCGATGGAAGGCCACGGCATCCAGGCCAGCTCGATCGGCTTCCTGATCGACACCGATACGCCGATGGTCTGGCGCGGGCCGATGGTCACGCAGGCGCTGGAGCAGTTGCTTCGCGAGACCAACTGGCGCGACCTGGACTACCTGGTCGTCGACATGCCGCCCGGCACCGGCGACATCCACCTGACGCTGTCCCAGAAGATTCCCGTCACCGGCGCGGTCATCGTGACGACCCCGCAGGACATCGCGCTGCTCGACGCCCGCAAGGGCCTGAAGATGTTCGAGAAGGTCGGCATCCCGATTCTGGGCATCGTCGAGAACATGGCGATGCACGTGTGCAGCCAGTGCGGCCACGTCGAGCACATCTTCGGCGAGGGGGGCGGCGAGCGCATGGCCAAGGAGTACGACGTCGAGTATCTCGGTGGCCTGCCGCTCGACATCCGGATCCGCGAGCAGGCCGACTCGGGGCGCCCGACGGTGGTTGCGGACCCCGACGGCGCGATCGCGCAGGCGTACCGACAGATCGCGCGGCGCATCGCGGTCAAGATCGCCGAGAAGGCCCGCGACATGTCGCTGAAGTTTCCGTCGATCGTCGTGCAGAACACCTGAGCCGGGGACTGCGTGTGTTCGGTCCGTGAGATTCGATCGATGCGGCCGATCCGCAGGGCGTTGGTTGCCGGGTTGGCCGTCGCGCTGCTCGTCCCGGCTGTGTCGCGGGCGCAGTCCGCCTCGCGCGCACCGTCCGGGCCGACCTTGGTGTTCGCGGCGGCGAGCCTGAAGGAGGCCCTCGACGCGGTCGCCGACGCGTGGGCACGCCAGGGTGGCGTGAGGCCGACGCTGTCGTACGGCGCCACCTCGGCGCTGGCGCGCCAGATCGAGCAGGGCGCGCCTGCCGACGTCGTGATCGCCGCCGACAACGACTGGATGGACTACCTCGCCGAGCGCAGGCTCGTGCGCCCCGAGTCGCGCGCGCGCCTGCTCGGCAATTCGCTGGTGCTGGTGGCGCCGGCGGCACGACCGGTCGCGCTGAAGGTCGGGCCCGGGTTCGCGCTGGCCGCCGCGCTCGGCGACGGGCGGCTCGCAGTGGCGGATGTGCGCGCCGTACCCGCGGGGCGCTACGCGCGGGCGGCACTCGAGCACCTCGGCGTGTGGCAGTCGGTACAGCCGCGGCTGGCCATGGCCCAGGACGTGCGGGCGGCGCTGGCACTGGTGGCGCGCGGCGAGGTGCCGCTCGGCATCGTCTATGCGACCGACGCGCGGGCCGAGCCGCGGGTCGGCGTGGTCGACGTGTTTCCGTCCGACAGCCACCCGCCGATCGAGTACCCGGTGGCGCTGACGGTCGCCTCGCGGGCGCCCGATGCGGGGGCGTTCGTCGCGTTCCTGCGCTCGCCGGCCGCGGCCACGATCTTCGTTGCGCACGGCTTCACGACCACGGCGCCTTGACGGGCCGGACTCAGGCCGACGGTCGTGCCGACGCCCAGGAAGTCGACGTGCTGACTCCCGATGAGCTGACCGCGCTGCGCTTGAGCCTGAAGGTGGCGACGGTGGCGACCGTGGCCTCGCTGCCCGCTGGCATCGCGGTCGCGCTGCTGCTGGCACGCGGGGGTTTTCCCGGCAAGTCGCTGCTCAACAGCCTGGTCCACCTGCCGCTGGTGATGCCGCCGGTCGTCACGGGCTACCTGCTGCTGCTGGCGTTCGGGCGAAACGGTCCGATCGGCGGGTGGCTCGAGGCTCACCTCGGTGTGGTCTTCGCGTTTCGATGGACGGGTGCCGCGCTGGCCAGCGCCGTGATGGGCTTTCCGTTGATGGTCCGCGCGGTCCGGCTGTCGATCGAGGCCATCGACCGGCGGCTGGAGCAGGCCGCTGGCACGCTCGGCGCCGGGCCCGCGCGGGTCTTCGCGAGCGTGACGCTGCCGCTGGCAATGCCGGGCGTTCTCGTCGGGGCGGTGCTGTGCTTCGCCAAGGCCTTGGGCGAATTCGGCGCGACGATCACCTTCGTGTCGAACATTCCCGGCGAGACCCAGACGCTGGCGTCGGCGATCTACAGCTACACCCAGACCCCCGGGGGCGACGCCGCGGCACTGCGCCTGACGTTGGTGTCGGTTGCGCTTTCGCTGGCCGCGCTGCTCGCTTCCGAGTGGTTCTCGCGTAGGTTCGAGCGCTCGGTGCGGGGGGGCGCGTGATCGACGTCGACGTCCGGCTTGCCCGCGGCGGCTTCCGGCTCGCCTGCGCATTTCGTTGCGAGGGCGGGGCGGTGGCGTTGTTCGGCCGGTCCGGTGCCGGCAAGTCGACGGTGCTGGGCGTGATCGCCGGACTGCTGCGACCCGATGCCGGGTACGTGCGGATCGACGGCGAATCCGTCGTCGACGTCGAGCGGGGCGTGTTCGTGCCGCCGCACCGCCGGCGCGTCGGGGTCGTGTTCCAGGACTCGCTGCTGTTTCCACACCTGAGCGTGCGGGGCAACTTGCTGTACGGCCGGTCGATGGCTCGGGGAGGGCGTGCGGTGCAGCCGGACGAGGTCATCGCGATGCTGGGGATCGGCGGACTGCTGGCGCGTCGACCCGCCAGCCTGTCCGGCGGCGAGCGCCAGCGGGTCGCGATCGGCCGCGCGCTGCTGTCCGGGCCGCGGCTGCTGTTGCTGGATGAGCCGCTGGCCTCGTTGGACTACGAGCGGCGGCTGGAGATCATGCCGTACGTCGCGCGCCTGCGCGACGAACTGCACTGGCCGCTGGTCTACGTGTCGCACGCCGTTGACGAGGTCGCCCGCATCGCGCGCGAGGTCGTCGTGATCGAAGCGGGCCAGGTGGTGGCCACCGGTGCCCCGGGGGACGTGCTGGCGCCTGCTCGGACCGGCGGCGCACAAGGCGGGTTCGCGGCCGTGTCGGTTATCGAGGCGCGCGTGCAGGCGCACGACGCCCGCTACGGCCTGACAGTCCTGGAGCACCCGGCCGGCCCGATCAGCGTGCCCGGTGCGATCGGCCGCCCCGGTGACCTGCACCGCCTGCTGGTGCGGGCGACAGACGTCGCGCTGGCCGTTCAGCGCCCGCGCGACGTCAGCTTCCGGACCGTGCTGCTGGGCACGATTCGCGACATCGATACCGACGACGGGCCGCTCGCGCGCGTGGAGATCGTGCTGCGCGGCGAGGGCAGGTTGGTGGCGCTGGTCACGCGCAAGGCGATCGACGATCTCGCACTCGACCGCGGCGACGACGTGTTCGCAATGGTCAAGGCTACCGCGCTGGACGAGCGTTCGATGGCGTTCGCGCCCCGTGCTCGCTGATCAACCGGGTAGCGTGTCAGGTGGGGTGCCGGGCGAAGTGCAGGCTGTTGTGCCGGCCCGGTTGCGGGGCTGATCGCCTGGTTGACCCTCTTGGGCGGCCATCCTGGCGCGCAGCGGCCCGAAGTGGTGCTCGACCGCTCGCGCCGCATCGGCTTCCATCGCGCGGTACGCGCTCACCAGCACCCGTCCGGTCTCGCTGAGGGCCGCCCCGGGATCGGCCGCGGACGCGGGGCCAGCCAGCACGACCGGTTCGACGAACATCCGGTTCAGCGAATCGATCAGCAGGCCGGCGCGCCGGTCCGACATCCCCATCTGCCGGGCGGCCTCGGCGGTCGAGCCCGTGCGGGCGACCGCCTCGAGCAAGGCGATCTTGCCCGGGCCGAGCCGGGCATCGTCGCTGAACCTGAGCCGGACGCTGATTCCGGCCGCGTGCCTGGTGCGCATGCCTGCCTCCCGTATCCCTGCCGCGCTCACCCGAAAGGGCTAGCGCGAACCTGTCATTGACGTGCAATCCTGCGCCGATAGACTGGACGCGGCTTCCGGACTGCGGTTCGTGTTGGTGGGGTGCCCGCCCTCCCCGGCGGGCCGGCGGACTCAGCGGCCCGGTCGTCTCCGTTTGAGCGGATGGCCCGGGAGTTACCCGGGTCATCCGATTTTTTTTCGTGGCTGTGCCTTGCGCTGCCGACCGGCCGAGTTCGGCCCGAACCACGGCAGGGTCCGTCGAAGCGACACCACCTCCCCGGCTCCCTCGGCGCCGTATCCGGGCAGGTCGTCCAGCACGGCTCGCCATTCGGGCGATTTGAGGACGGCGATCAGGTGGGCAGCCTGCGGCGTGTCGATCGTGCGTGCACTGCACACGAGGAAGTAGTGCTCGAGCACCATCGGAATGAAGGACAGCCCCTGCGCTGCGGCCGCGGCCTCAATGCCGAACCCGGCGTCCGCAGCGCCCGAGGCGACGGCCGCCGCGACCGCCACGTGGGTGGACTCCTCGAGACCGTGGCCCGCGACCTCCGCGGGCGCGATTCCGGATTGCGCGATCAGCTCGTCGAACAGCGCACGCGTGCCGGTGTCCTGCGATCTTTGCGCGAAGCGCAGCCCGGCGAGGTCGCGCAACCCGCCGATGCGTCGGGGATTGCCGGCGGCCACCATCAATCCCTGCGTGCGCGTCGAGACGCGGATCATCTTCTCGCGACCCAGCCGCAGGCACGGGCCGAACGCGCGGTGCACGGCCGAGTCCCTGGCGGCCAGCTCCGGGCGCCCCAGGGGCAGGTGGATGCCGGCGAACGCGCAGCGCTCGCTGCGCAGCGTCGACAGCGCCTGCAAGCTGCCCTCGAAGCGCAGTTCGAGCAGCAGGTCCGCCTGCGCCTGGCACAGCCGGCGCAGCGCTGGCAGCGCCAGGTCGTGGCTGGCGACGCAGTCGACGATCTGCACGGCATCGTTGAACGCGACGGTCAGTTCGCGGCCGATCTCGGTTGCGAGGTTCTCGATCTGCCCGGCCAGTCTCGCCTGGATGCGCGTCTCGGCCCACAGCAGCTTTTCGGCGAACTCGGTCAGCCGCGCGGCTCGGCCGCGATCCCACAGGATCAGCGCACGGCCGTAGGCCGACTCCTGCTGTTTCAGGTAGCCCCACAGATGGCGGTACGAGAAGCCGAGCGCACGCGCGGCCGCCGCGATCGATCCCTGGCTGCGGATGGCGCCGAGCACGCGGAAGAACGGGTTCTCCAGGCGCCCGCTGCCGTCGGCCGCAAGGTCGTAACGCAGCTGGACCGCAACGATGCC
>CAYGZN010000190.1:0-6275 GCA_964354355.1 uncultured Burkholderiaceae bacterium
CAGGGCTGCGGCTTTGCGCACGTGCACTGGGCGCCTGCCGGCTTCCTCGGCGACGAGCTCCCCTCGGACAAGTACCCCAACGACCGGCTGCTGCGCCAGTCGCTGGGCTCGATCCGCGCCGGCGACATCCTGATGGCCCACCTCGGGATCTGGTCGCGCAAGGACCCGTACGCGCCGATGCTCGACCCGCTGATCGAGGGGCTCAAGGCGCGCGGCCTGTGCTTCGCCACGCTGCGCGAGCACCCCGACTACCGCGCGCTGTGAGGGGCCCGATGCCTGCATCCGGCCGGCCGGTCGCCGAGCGCCGATGAACCCGATCGAGGGGTTCGCCCGCATCGTGCTGTGGCTGCAGCAGGGTCTGTACGAAACGGTCGTGCAGCCGCTGTTGTTCCAGTTCGGCTGGATGCGGTTCTCCGAGGAGATGTTCGACTTCTGCGAGTGGATCGTGCTCGGCGCGATCGAGGTCGGGCTGCTGGCGCTGATCCTGACGCCGCTCGAGCGCCGTTTTCCGGTCGAGCCCGTGACCGATCGCGCCGCGATCCGCGTCGACGTGCTGTACACGCTGCTGCATCGGCTGGGCGGGTTCGCGCTGGTGGTGTTCGCGTTGCTCACGCCGCTGCTCGACGAGCTCGAGGGGCACCTGAGGCTGCTGGGCGTGCCGCGCGTGAACATCGACCAGGCCGTGCCGGGCGTCACCGACACGCCGCTGGCCAGCTTCCTGATCTACCTGGTCGTGCTCGACGCGGTGGACTACTGGATCCACCGTGGCCAGCACCGCTTCCAGTGGTGGTGGGACCTGCACGCGCTGCACCACAGCCAGCGGCAGATGACGTTCTGGTCCGACCAGCGCAATCACCTGCTCGACGACCTGCTGCGCGACGCGCTGATGGCGCTGGTCGCGGTGCTGATCGGCGTGGCGCCCGGCCAGTTCGTGGCGCTGGTGATCGCCTCGCGCGTGCTGCAGAGCGTGCAGCACGGCAACCTGCGCTGGCGCTTCGGCGCCGTCGGCGAGCGGCTGCTGGTCAGCCCCAGCTTCCACCGGCTGCACCACGCCATCGGCTGGGGCCACGAGGGGCCGGCGCGCGGCGTGAACTTCGGCGTGCTGTTCCCGTGGTGGGACGTGCTGTTCGGTACCGCCGACTTCCGGCCCGGGTTCGTGCCGACCGGCATCCGCGACCAGCTCGACGGGCGCGACTACGGCCGCGGGTTCTGGGCACAACAACGACTGGCGCTGCTGCGCTGGGTCGGACGGGCGTGAGACGATGGCGTTCGGCCTGATCATCATCGGCGACGAGATCCTGTCGGGCAAGCGGCAGGACAAGCACTTCGCGAAGGTCGTCGAGCTGCTCGGGCAGCGTGGACTGCAATTGGACTGGGCGCGTTACCTCGGCGACGACCGCCAGCGGCTCGTGTCGACGCTGCGCGAGACGTTCGGCGGCACCGACATCGTGTTCTCGTGCGGCGGCATCGGCGCGACGCCCGACGACCACACCCGCCAGGCCGCCGGCGAGGCGCTCGGCACGCCGCTGGCCTTGCACCCCGACGCGGCGCGCCTGATCGCCGAGCGGACCGCCGAGATGGCGCGCGAGGGCCGCGGCAGTCCCGACATGAGCCTGCCCGAGAACCGGCAGCGCCTGAAGATGGGCGAGTTTCCGCTCGGGGCCGGACTGATTCCCAACGCGTTCAACAAGATCCCGGGGTTCTCGGTGCGCCACCACTGGTTCGTGCCGGGCTTTCCCGTGATGGCCTGGCCGATGATCGAGTGGGTGCTGGATACGCACTACCGGCACCAGTTCCACCGGGAGGACCGCGACGACCGCTCGATGCTCGTCTTCGAGCTTGCGGAGTCCACGGTGACGCCGCTGATGGAGCAGATCGAGCACGACCACCCGGGTGTCAAGGTCTACAGCCTGCCGTCGATGGGTGAGCAGGGCGTGCGCCGGCACATCGAGCTGGGGGTCAAGGGTCCCACGAGCAGCGTCGCCGCGGCGTTCGAGCAGCTGGGGCAGGGGGTCGACCGGCTCGGCGGGCGACGTGGCTGAGCGCGGCAGCGGGTTGCGCGGCGTTCGGACGGGCGCTTGAGGCTCGGGCCCGAAGGCCGTGCCGGCCCAGCACGGGTCGCAGCACGGTGGTGGCAACCGCCCCCAGCACGGCGGCGGCAAGGGCCGCGGTCACTGCAGCGTCACCTCACGGCTGCGCTCGGCGTGCTGTCGGCATTGGCCGGCGCAGCCTGCGCCCCCGCCCCGCTACTTCCCTACCGACCGGATCAGGCACCGACGGTTTCGCTGCCGGTGGCCCAGGCGGGCGTGGTCGACGCGCGCGCTGCCTTCGCGGCACTGTTCGAGCAGGAACTGAAACTGAAGGGCAGCGGTGCTGCGCCGGCGGCCGCCGCCCCGGAGCGCTGGCTGCACCGCGTGCCCGCCGCCGGCGACGACACGGTGACGCGTCTGCGCGCCATGAACGCGTCGTTCGCCGGGCGTGCCGCCACGACCTCGGTCCTGATCGTCCCCGGCATGTTCGGTGACTGCGTCGATGCGCAATCGGTTCCGTTCGGCGACGGCTTGCCGCGCACGCGCGAGCTCGGCGCAGTCGACAGTTATCGGCAGTACGACGACCTCGGGCTGCGATCCGTCAAGGCGATCCCCCTCGGGGGGCGCGCGTCCTCGGCCGACAACGGCCGGCGCCTGGCGCAGGCCATTCGCGCCGAGGCCGGGCGCGCGGACGTCGAGCGGATCGTGGTCATCGCGTACTCGAAGGGCGTGCCGGACACGCAGGTCGCGCTCGCGCAGATGATCGCCGACGGCGGACTTCCGCCGAAGCTCGTGGCCCTGGTGTCGGTCTCCGGCACGGTGATGGGGACGCCGATCGCCGACCGCTACGAGAGCCTCTATCAACTGCTGTCGCCGCACCTGCAACCGCTCGACTGCACGGCCTCCGACGGTCGTGACATCGCCGACCTGACCCGCCGCGAGCGGGTGGCCTGGCTGGCCGCGAACGCGCCGCCGCCCGACCTGCAGTACTACTCGATCGTCGGACACGTGCCGCATGATCGGGTTGCTCCCGGGCTGCAGGCCTTCCAGGCGCAGCTCTCTGCGGTCGACCCGCGCAACGATGGCCAGATGCTGGCCGGCGACGCCGTGCTGCCCCGCAGTACGCTGCTCGCCGAAGTCGCCGCCGACCACTGGGACGTGGCCCTGCCGCTGGACCGGCATCCCAATGCGCTGGTTCGGGCGCTCACCTCGGGCAGCGGCTTCCCGCGCGAAACGCTGTTCCGAGCGACGGTGAAATGGGTGGTCGGCAGCGCGCCTTGAAGCGGTCACGGTGCGCGCCGTCACCGTAGGCGCTTGACACCATACCAACCAATCGGTATGGTAGAGGCCAAATCCTTGCCATTTGGCGCAGACACACTTGGAAGCCTCTCCCACCCTCACGGAAACGGCGCCTCACGCGTCGAAGACGAAGCTCCTCGATGCGGCGCTGCACGTGATACGCGCCAAGGGCTACACGGCCACCCCGATCGACGACATCTGTGCGGCCGCCGGCGTGACCAAGGGCAGCTTCTTCCACCACTTCAAGGGCAAGGTCGAACTGGCCCTGGCCGCCGTCGAACACTGGAACGCGACGACCGGCAACCTGTTTGCGCGCGCGCCCTACCAGCATATCGCAGACCCCCGCGAACGGGTGCTGGCCTACATCGATTTTCGGGCAACGCTGCTGCGGGGTGAACTGCCCGAGTTCACCTGCCTGCTGGGCACGCTGGTCCAGGAGACGTACGAGACCCAGCCACGCATTCGCGACGCCTGCAACCAGGGCATCGCCGGGCACGCGCTCGCGGTGGCCGGCGACATCGCCGCGGCCAAGGCGATGTATGCGCCCGAAGCGGCGTGGGAACCCGAGGCGGTCGCCTATTTCACGCAGGCGGTCATCCAGGGGGCCTTCGTTCTTGCCAAGGCGCAGGGCAGCGCGAAGGTGGCCGTTCTGTGTGTCGAACAACTGCGCGCGCATGTCGCCGCGCTGCTGTCCCCGGTGTCGGGTCCAACCACTGCAAGGGAGTCACGGTCATGAGCTACGTCGACGGGTTTGTCGTTGCGGTCCCCACGGTCAACCGCGAGGTCTACCGCAAGCACGCGCAGGACGCCGCGCTGGCCTTCAGGGAGCACGGCGCGCTGAGCGTCGTGGAGTGCTGGGGCGACGACGTTCCCGAAGGCAAGGTCACGTCGTTTCCGATGGCCGTCAAGTGCCAGCCCGACGAGACGGTCGTGTTCTCGTGGATCACGTGGCCGTCGCGCGAGGTGCGCGATGCAGGCTGGAAGAAGGTGATGGCGGACCCCCGCATGCAGCCGGGCGCCAACCCGATGCCATTCGATGGCAAACGAATGATCTACGGCGGCTTCCAGAAGATCGTCGAGGTCTGATCCCGGTACCCACCCGCTTGCCGGAGTTGCACCCATGCCCACCGCCACCCTCACGCCGGTCGTCGACGCTCGCGAACTGGTCCTCACCCGACTGATCGACGCGCCCCGCGACAGGCTGTTCCGCTGCTGGACTGAGCCCGCGCTGATCGTTCAGTGGTTCACGCCGCCGCCCTGGAGGACGATTCACGCGGAAACCGACGTGCGTCCCGGAGGCGCCAGCTGCATCGTGATGAAGGGGCCGGACGGAACGGAGATGCCCAATCGCGGCGTGTACCTCGAGGTCGTGAAGAACGAACGCCTCGTGTTCACCGACGCGTACAGCTCGGCCTGGGTGCCGTCGGACAAACCCTTCTTCACGTGCGTGCTGACGTTCGACGACGAAGGCGGCCAGACGCGCTACACCGCGCGGGCCCGGCACTGGACGGCCGAGGACTGCGCAGCGCACGAGAAGATGGGCTTCCACACGGGCTGGGGTGTCGCGACGGACCAGCTCGCCGCGCTCGCGGCGAGGATCTGACAATGGATCCCGTCGTTCACTTCGAAATGCCCTTCGACGATCGGGCCCGCATGGCGACGTTCTATCAGCGCGCATTCGGCTGGCAGCTGCAGGCGCTCGGCGCGGACATGGGCGACTACGTCCTGGCCACCACCACCGAATCCGGCGCAAGCGGCCCCACGAATCCCGGGGCGATCAACGGCGGCTTCTTTCCGCGCCGGCAGGATTGGCCGGCGCAGCACCCGTCGGTCGTGATCGCGGTCGCCGACATCCACGCGGCGATCAGGCAGGTCGCCGACGCCGGCGGCGAAGTGCTCGGCGAGCCGATGACCATCCCCGGCGTCGGGCAGTACGTGTCGTTCATGGACACCGAAGGCAATCGCGTGAGCATGCTCGAGCCGATTCCGCGCGACACGCGTTTGCCGGGATGACGGCGCCCTGCGGCGCCGAACCGACTCGGCGGGTCGCCACCCACAGGAGGCTGGCTTCATGAGCCCACCCACGAACACCGTCACGCCCTTCATATGGTTCGACGACCAGGCCGAAGCCGCAGTGCGCTTCTACGTGTCGCTGTTCCGCAATTCGCGCATCGTCGACGTTGCACGCTGGGGACCGGGCGCGCCGTTTCCGCAGGGCTCGGTGATGAGTGCCACGTTCGAGCTCGACGGCCGCCCGTATATCGCCTTCAATGGCGGCCCGCACTTCAGGCTCACCGAGGCGTTCTCGATGTTCGTGAGTTGCGAGGACCAGGCCGAAGTCGACCGTTACTGGAATGCGCTCATCGCCGACGGCGGATCGCCCGGCCAATGCGCTTGGCTCAAGGACCGGTTCGGCTTGTCTTGGCAGGTCGAGCCCAAGGCCCTCGCCCGCCTGCTGGGCGATCCGGATGCCGCCCGAGCCGGTCGTGCGATGCAGGCGATGAGGCAGATGACAAAGATCGACGTGGCCGAGTTGGAGCGGGCCGCGGCGGGCTGAAGGACCGGGCCCGGTTGTCCTGCGGTAAGCTCGGCGCGCCGCAGTCCGCTGCACAGGACCTTCGATGACCACGACCGACGTTCGCGACGCCGCCGCCCGCGGCCCGATCGACAAGGAAGCCATCCGCCGCAAGTATCTGCAGGAGCGCGACAAGCGCCTGCGGCCCGACGGCAACGATCAGTATCTGCAGCTCGAGGGTCGGCTCGCGCATTACCTGGACGATCCCTACACGCCCGTCACGCCGCGAGCGCCCAGGACCGATCACGTGACGTTCGCCTTCATCGGCGGCGGTTTCGCGGGGCTGGTCACCGGCGCGCGCCTGGTCGAGGCGGGGATCGCGGACGTGCGGATCATCGACAAGGGCGGCGACTTCGGCGGCACCTGGTACT
>CAYGZN010000191.1:0-6269 GCA_964354355.1 uncultured Burkholderiaceae bacterium
AAGATCGGCATCATGCCGGGCCATATCCACCGCAAGGGCCGCATCGGCGTGGTGTCGCGCTCGGGCACGCTGACCTACGAGGCGGTCGGCCAGCTGACCGAGCTGGGGCTCGGCCAGTCGTCGGCGGTCGGCATCGGCGGCGATCCGGTCAACGGGCTCAAGCACATCGACGTGCTCAAGCTGTTCAACGACGACCCCGACACCGACGCCGTCGTGATGATCGGCGAGATCGGCGGCTCCGACGAGGAAGCGGCAGCGTACTGGGTCAAGGACAACATGACGAAGCCGGTAGTGGGCTTCATCGCGGGCGTCACCGCGCCGCCCGGAAAACGGATGGGCCACGCGGGCGCGATCATCTCCGGGGGCAAGGGCACCGCCCAGGAGAAGCTCGAGGTGATGTCCGCCTGCGGCATCAAGGTCACCAAGGACCCGTCGGAGATGGGGCGCCTGCTCAAGAGCGTGATCTGAGCAAGCGTTTGATCTGAGCAAGCGTTTGATCTGAGCAAGCGTTTGATCTGAGCAAGCGTTCGACCTGAGGGCCCCGGGCGACCGGGCTGCGCGGACGAACGAACCGAATCGACTGGCCCGACGGCGGGCGTTCGACCAGAACAAGACGAGGCAGGGGACATGGAGATCGGGTCGCAGCTGTTCTGGGTGGCATTGGGCCAGATCATGGTTGCCAACATCCTGCTGTCGGGCGACAACGCGGTGGTGATCGCGCTGGCTGCGCGCTCGCTGCCGCCGGCCCAGCAGAAGCAGGCGATCGTCATCGGCTCGGGCGCAGCGATCGTGATGCGGATCGCCCTGACGCTGGTCGCCGCCCAACTGCTGGCGCTGCCGTGGCTCAAGCTCATCGGCGCGGCGCTGCTGCTGTACATCGGCGTGACCCTGCTGCTGCCCGAGGACGAGGAGGGCGGCGAAGGGCATGCGAGCAAGGGTTCGATGGCCGCTGCGGTGCGCACGATCCTGATCGCCGACCTGGTGATGAGCCTGGACAACGTGATCGCGGTGGCGGCGGCTGCCAAGGGCGACACCACGCTGCTGATCATCGGCCTGGCCATCAGCATCCCGCTGGTGATCTTCGGCAGCACGCTGCTGCTCAAGGTGATCGAGCGGTTCCCGATCATCGTGTGGCTCGGTGCGGCGCTGCTCGGCTACATCGCCGGCGAGATCGCCGTCGACGATCCGGCGATCCGCGGCTGGGTCCAGGCGCAGGCCGAGGGCATGGGCATGACGTCGCACGGTCTGGGCCAGGTGGTGGGGGCGATCGGAGCGCTGCTCGTCGTCGCCGTGGCGTGGTTCCTGCTGCGGCGCAGGAACGTGCCGGCGCTGTAGACCGCGCGCCTGCGTCGGCATCCGTCTCGGGGGCGCGACAGGCGCCTGCGGACCGACGGCCGGTCGCGCGCCGTCAGGCGGGCCGGGTACCCCGTTCGTGAACTGGTTCCTTCGGCGCCTGCTGATCGACCGCTAGATTGCGGTCCATGTCGGGTACTGGTCAGGTCTTCGCCGCTCCCCGGGCGTCCGTTGCTGTCTTCGAGCGGCTCGATGGCCCGGTGCCCTATGTCGGGATCAGCAATCCCGGGCCCGCGCGCGCGCACAACGAGGACCGCTGGCAGGTCGACGAAGCGCACTCGGTGTTCGTGCTGGCCGACGGCATGGGCGGCTACAACGCCGGCGAGGTAGCCAGCGAAATCGCCGTGCGCACGGTGGCGGAACTGGTCGGCGCGTTGCGCGACAGCGGGCTCGGTGTCCAGGATGCACTGGTGCGCGCGGTGGCCGCCGCACACGCGAACATCCTGGAATTTGCCCACGCCCGGCCCGAATGCCTGGGCATGGGCACCACGCTGGTCGCGGCGGCCTTCGCCGACGGCGGGCTGACGTTGGCGCACGTCGGCGACTCGCGCGCGTACCGGCTGCGCGACGGGCAGCTGGAGCGACTGACGCGTGACCACTCGCTGGGCCAGCAGATGCTGGACTCGGGCGGCCTGACCGAAGCGCAGCTCAACCGCCTGCCCGCGCGCGGGATCCTGACCCGCGCGCTCGGCGTCGAGCACGAGACCGCGCAGCCCGACGTGGCGCGCTTCGACTGGCGTGACGACGACCTGTTGCTGCTGTGCTCGGACGGACTCACCGATTCGCTCGACGATGCGGCGATCGGCCGGATCCTGGCGCCGCCCGGCCCCCAGAGCGTCCCAGCCGGCACGCCGGCGGACGCCACTGCGGCACACGCAGCCCCGGCACACGCAGCCCCGGCACACGCAGCCCCGGCACACGCAGCCCCGGCAAATGCAACACCGACCTGCGCTGGGTCCGCGCAGCCGTGTCCGCTGAGCGACGTCGCGCAACGCCTGATCGCCTCGGCGCAGGCCGGCGGCGGGGCCGACGACGTCACCGTGCTGCTGGCCGGCGGCTGGCACCGCGGCCTGGCCAGCCACTGATCGGCGCCCGCAGGCATCGGCACCCCGGCACCCACGACGGCCACCCCGCCCCGACCATGCAGCAGCGAGAAACCGCCGCCATCCCCAAGCTGGTGCTCAGCACGCAGGACCTCCTGCTGCGCCAGATCGTCATCAGCAAGCCGCGGCTGACGATCGGCCGGCGGCCCTACAACGACATCATGCTCGACGACCTGACGGTGTCGGGCGAGCACGCGGTGCTGCACACCACGGCTGGCGAGAGCGTCGTGCACGACCTCAAGAGTCGCAACGGCACGCTGGTCAACGGCGAGCCGGTGATGCAGCGGGCGCTGGTCGACGGCGACCGCATCGAGATCGGCATCTACCGGCTGCGCTACGTGGTCGAACGCCTGCCGGGCGATGCGGAGAGCACCGTGGCCGACGAACCGTTCGGACTGGCCGAGGTCAGGGTGCTGTCCGGGGCCAGCGCAGGCACGACGCTGCGGCTCGAGCGCGCGATCACGAGCATCGGCAACGGCGCGGCGCAGGTCGCCGTCGTCGCGCGGCGCCGCAACGGATACCACATCACCCATCTGGAAGGGCCGACGTACCCGCTGGTCAACGGCGAGTCGATCGGCCTGATCGCGCATCCGCTCGCCCACGAGGACCTGATCGAGCTGGCCGGGACCATCTTCCAGTTTCGCCTGGATCCGCGGGTCTGACCGGCCCGGCAAGCCGATGCGCCGTGCGCTCCCCCTGTTGAGGCTGCGCCGCCTGGGGGTCGGGCTGAGCCTGGTCGCCCTGGCGGTTGCCTGCGAGCTGGGCCACGTCGGACTGCCGCTGGTCGAGACGCTCGATCGATACCTGTACGACAGCCGGATGCGCCTGCAGCCGGCCCGGCCGAACAGCCGGATCGTGATCGTCGACGTCGACGAGCGCAGCCTGATCGAGCAGGGCCGATGGCCGTGGTCGCGCCAGACGATCGCGAGGCTGGTCGACGTGATCGCCCGCGAGGGCGGCGCAAAGGCCGTGGGCTTCGACATGGTGTTCGCCGAGCCGGAGGCGTCGCAGGACCCGGCGCTGATGCGCGCGCTGGCCGGGCAGCCGGTCGCGCTGGGCTACTACTTCTCGAGCGAACTCGGCGCGGTCTCGACCGGACTGCTGCCCCCGGCGGTCTGGCCGGTTTCGGTGCTGCATGAGCGCGGCCTGTCGGTGACGTCGTGGAACGGCTACGGCGCCAACGTGGTGCCGTTGCAGCGCGCGGCCCGCACGGCGGGGTTCTTCAACCCGGTCGTCGATCGCGACGGCGTCGTGCGCGCGCTGCCCCTGCTGGCCGAATACCGGGGACAGCTCTACGAGTCGCTGTCGGTCGCGGTCCTTCGCATGTACTTCGGCAGCGCGCCGCTGACGCTGCGCGCCGACGGGCTGCGCGCCGACAGCCTGGCGTTCGGTCCGGGCGGCAACCAGGCCGTCATCCCGATCTCCGACGGAACCACCGCACTGGTGCCGTTCCAGGGGCGCGGCGGCGCGCAGTCCTCGCGCTTTCGCTACGTGTCGGCCGACGACGTGCTGTCGGGCCGCATCGAGCCGCGGCTGTTCCGCGACCGCATCGTGCTGGTCGGCACGTCGGCGCCCGGGCTGACCGACCTGCGCGCCACGCCGGTCAGCGAGGTGTATCCGGGCGTCGAAGTCCACGCGTCGCTGATCGCCGGTGCGCTCGAGGGCACGGTGAGAACGCGCCCGGTCGAGGCGCCGCTGATCACGGCCGCGCTGGTCGGCGTCGTCGGCACGCTCTCGGCGATCGCGATGTCCGCAGCCGGCGTCGTGGGCATTGCCACGGTGTCGCTGCTTGCGCTGTCCGGCCTGCTGGCGTGGAACGCGATCGCGTACGCTCACCTGGGCTGGGTGCTGCCGCTGGCCAGCGGCGTGCTGCTGCTGACGTTTCTCGCAGCGATCAACCTGGTTGCCGGCTACGTGATCGAGGGGCGCTCGCGCCGGGCGGTGATCAGCCTGTTCGGGCAGTACGTTGCGCCGCAGCTCGTCGAGCGCATGGCCAGCGATCCGGACAACTACCCGCTGGAGAGCCAGAACAAGGAACTGACGATCCTGTTCGCCGATATCCGCGGCTTCACGCGGATGGCCGAGGGCATGGACCCGCTGCAGCTGCGCGACTACCTGAACCGGTTCCTGACCTCGATGACCGAGGTGATCCACGCCTACAATGGCACGGTCGACAAGTACATCGGCGACGCGGTGATGGCGTTCTGGGGCGCACCGATCGATGACCCGGGTCACGCGGACCATGCGGTGGCGGCGGCGCTGGCGATGCAGCGCGAGGTCCGCCGCCTGAACGACGAGTTCGCCGGGCTCGGCTGGCCGCCGCTGGCCGTGGGTATCGGCATCAATACCGGTGTCGTGCGCGTCGGCGACATGGGCTCGCGGCTGCGCCGCGCCTACACGGTCATCGGCGACGCGGTCAACCTGGCGTCGCGGCTCGAGGGCCTGTGCAAGAAGTTCGAGATCCCGATCGTCGTCGGCGAGTCCACGCGGCGCGCCGTCAAGGGCATTCCGCTCGCCTTCGTGGCCCGGACCGAGGTGCAGGGCCGCGTCGAGCCGGTCGGCATCTACCGGCCCGTGACCGCCGAACCGATCGCAGACGCGGCGCCCGCCGGCGTGCACGCCGAGCCCGCCACCCGTCCCGTGGCACTGCAGGACGCCGCGGCGTCGGCCGAGGCGCACGTACAGGTGCGGGCCGACGTGGCGTCCGCATTGCAGGCCGACGCGCCGCACGGGGCCGTCGCGGAGCGTATCGCGTGAAGGTCCGCGTGCTCGGCTGCAGCGGTGGCATCGGCGCGCGCGCGCGGACCACGTCGTTCCTGGTCGACGACGACATCCTGATCGATGCCGGCACGGGCGTCGAGGACCTCGCCGTCGACGAGCTCGCGCGCATCGACCACGTTTTCCTCACGCATTCCCACCTCGACCACATTGCCGCGCTGCCGCTGCTGGTGGACTCGGTCGGCGCGCTGCGCGCCAGGCCGATCGTCGTGCACGCGCTGCCCGAGACGATCGAGGCGCTGCGCGCGCACATCTTCAACTGGGTGATCTGGCCGGACTTCACCGAGATCCCGCACTACGAGCGGCCCTGGATGGTGTTCGAGCCGCTGGCGGTCGACTCGGTCATCCGCGTGGGCAGCCGCGCCATCCGCAGCATCGCGGCGAATCACACCGTCCCGGCGCTGGGATTTCACCTGTTCACCGACGCGGCGTCGCTGGTCTTCTCGGGCGACACCTGGCCCACCGATGAGTTCTGGCGCGTGGTCAACGGCATTGCCGACCTGCGCTACCTGATCATCGAGACCGCGTTCTCGAACAAGGAACAGGACCTGGCGATCACCGCCAAGCACTTGTATCCGATCCAGCTCGGCGAGCAGCTGCAGAACCTGCGACGCGAGCCGGAGGTGCTGGTGACGCACCTCAAGCCGTCGGACCGTGACCTGATCGCCCGCGAGATCGAGGCGTGGGCCGGCCGGTTCCAGCCGCGACTGCTCGAGCGCGGCCAGATCCTCGAACTCTGACCCCGATTCGCGGTGACGCGCCGCGTCACCTGCAGGTGACGCGAATCGTCACCGGGTGACGGAACCCGGTTGCCGGCCCGCCGTTGGTTCGCCCGGATCGACCACCGGTCCGCGCCGATCGACCGCTGCGTGACGAATATCACGCTGGCACGGAACTGGCTCATGTCCGGGTGTCTGACGCAATCGGCGCAGTCGTTCAAGTCCATTCCGGAGAAAGCAATGCTCAAGCAAGCCCAGAAAGGTTTCACCCTGATCGAACTGATGATCGTCGTGGCGATCATCGGCATCCTGGCCG
>CAYGZN010000192.1:0-6245 GCA_964354355.1 uncultured Burkholderiaceae bacterium
GTCGACAAGATGCAGGCCAACAAGCACGAGATCGAGCAGGCGCAGGCCGAGGGCATCCACATCCAGGGCGGGCTGGCGCCGGTGGCGGTGATCCGCGGCGCCGACGGCCGCGCGACCGCGCTGCGGGTGGCCGAGTGCGACGCGAAGTTCGTCGGGGGCAAGCTCGAGATCAAGGTCAAGGAGGGCTCCGAGCGGGACATCCCCGCCGACCTGATCGTCTCGGCCATCGGCCAGGCCGTCGATTTCGCGGGTCTGGAGGCGTTCGACAACGGCCGCGGCGCGGTCAGCGCCGATCGCAGCTACCAGGTGCAGGGCCAGCCCGGCGTGTTCGCCGGCGGCGACGTGTTGCGCCCGCACCTGCTGACGACCGCGATCGGGCACGGGGCCATCGCGGCCGATGGGATCGACGGCTTCCTGGCCGGCGACGAGGTGGCCAAGCGCCCGAAGGTCGACGTGCAGGTGTTCGACCTGATGCGCAAGTACGTCGAGGCGGGACTGGCCCTGACCGACATCAAGGAGCCGCTTCGCGGGACCGACGTCAGCACCGGCGCGCTTCACAACTACGACAACCGCTCCGAGCGCTACGTGATCCCGCACAAGGAACTGTTCCTCGGGCACTTCGGCTACACGCCGCGCAACCGCCGCCGGTTCATCACGCTGAGCAAAGAGACCGCGCTCGGCAACTTCCAGGAGCGCATCGAGCCGCTCGACGACGCGGGGGCCGTGGCCGAGGCCAAGCGCTGCATGAGCTGCGGCCAGTGCTTCGAGTGCGACAACTGCGTGGTCTACTGCCCGCAGACGGCGGTCAAGAAAGTGCCGAAGAAGCAGGCCACGATCGGGCGCTACGTGTACACCGACTACGCGATGTGCGTGGGCTGCCACATCTGCGCCGACGTCTGCCCGACCGGCTACATCCAGATGGGCTTGGGCGAATAGGGGCGACCGCGGCAATGAGTTTGCACGGGGTCCGGGTGCTGCTGGCGGCGCTGCTGCTGACCGGCGTCGCGGCGGCGCTTGCCGCCGGGGGGGCCGACGGCGCCGCCGCGTCGCGCGTGCCCCGGCCGCAGCTGACCGTCGACCGCGGCACGCAGTGTGTCGAGCCGCCCGAGCGGATGCGGCTGATCCACCCCGACCTGCTCAGGCATCAGCGCGACCGGACCGTGCGCGACGGCGAGCGCGGCGCGAAAGCCAGCCTGAACGCGTGCGTGCAGTGCCACGCCGGCAAGCCGGGCAGCCCCGCGGCCGGCACGGTCGCGGGCCACCCGCAGGCGTTTTGCGAGAGCTGCCACGCGTACGCGGCGGTCAGGCTCGACTGTTTCGAGTGTCATCAGGCGCGGGTCGGTGCAGCGGGGAGCGCGCGATGAGCGGCCGTGATTCCGCCGCCGGCCAGGATCGCGGGGTATCGCGCCGCGCGGTGCTGGCGTTCGGCGGCGCGGCGCTCGCGGGCGCGCTGCTTGCGCCGGGCATCCGCCTGATCGAGATCGCCAGCGGCCAGGTGGCGCGCCCGGCCGGCGAGCCCGCCAGCGGCAAGGTGCGCTGGGGCATGCTGATCGACACCACACGCTGTGTGCCCGACTGCGACAAGTGCGTCCAGGCGTGCAATACGGAGAACGGGCTGTCGGGCGGACGCGCGCCGACCGACCCGCAGTGGATCCGCAAGATCGAGATCAGGCTCGAGCGGACCGGACGCACGGTCTACGCGCCCGTCATGTGCCAGCACTGCGCGCAGCCGCCGTGCGTCGACGTGTGCCCGACCGGCGCGTCGTTCAAGCGCGCCGACGGGATCGTGCTGGTCGACCGGCACACCTGCATCGGCTGCCGCTACTGCATGATGGCCTGCCCGTACAAGGCGCGCAGCTTCGTGCACGAGCCGCTGCACGACCAAAAGGCGGACGTGCCGCGCGGCAAGGGCTGTGTCGAGAGCTGCACGATGTGCGTGCACCGCATCGACAAGGGGCTGACACCGGCCTGCGTCCAGGCGTGCCCCGAGGGCGTGTTCGTCTTCGGCGACCTGAACGACCCGGGCAGCGCGATCGCCCGGCGGGTGCGCGAGATCGCCAGCTCGCAGATCCGCCCCGACCTGGCGCTCGACACCGCCGTGCGCTACCACGGGATCTGAAGCGATGAACCGCGCTGCGCCGATCAACCGCCCCGACCGGTCGTTCTACGCGGTCGCCGGCTTCGCGCTGGCGCTGCTGGCCGTCGGTCTGCTTGCGGCCCACCGGATGGAGGCGGGCGGGCACGTCGTGACCGGGATGAACAACTCGGTCGTGTGGGGGGTGCCGCACGTGTTCGCGATCTTCCTGATCGTGGCGGCGTCGGGGGTGCTCAACGTCGCGTCGATCGGGTCGGTCTTCGGCAACCCGGTCTACAAGACCCGCGCGCGCCTGTCGGGGCTGCTGTGCCTGGCGATGCTCGCCGGCGGCCTGATGGTGCTGATGCTCGACCTCGGCCGGCCCGAACGGCTGGTGGTC
The DNA here is from genome assembly GCA_964354355.1 of uncultured Burkholderiaceae bacterium. GTDB lineage: Bacteria > Pseudomonadota > Gammaproteobacteria > Burkholderiales > Burkholderiaceae_E > CAYGZN01. The sequence continues at coordinate 2,475 of CAYGZN010000192.1, forward strand.
GCGGCGACGCACTACAACTTCAGGTCCGTGTTCGCGTGGAACGTGTTTTTGTACTCCGGCATGTTCGCGATCGTTGCGGTCTACCTGTGGACGCTGATGGAGCAGCGCATGAACCGGCACGCGAAGTCCGCCGGGCTGGTGGCGTTCGTCTGGCGGCTGGTGCTGACCACCGGGACCGGCTCGATCTTCGGGTTCCTGGTCGCGCGCCAGGGTTTCGGCTCGGCGCTGCTGGCGCCGATGTTCATCCTGATGTCGTTCGCGTGGGGGCTGGCGGTGTTCTACATCGCGCAGTCCGTCATCTACGCGTGGAACGGCATGCGCCTGCCCGACGCCATCCACCGGCGCATGCGCAACCTGCTGGGGATCTTCGTCGCGTCGGTGCTGTACATGGTGGCCGCGCAGCACCTGACCAACCTGTACTTCGCGCGCCAGCTTGCGTTCGAGCGCTTCGCACTGCTCGAGGGCGGCGTCTACCCGGCGCTGTTCTGGTTCGGCTACGTGCTGCTGGGCAGCCTGCTGCCGCTGGTGCTGATCTACGCGCCGCGCCTGGGCAGCCAGCGCGCCAGCCTGTGGGCGGCGCTGCTGGTCGTGGCCGGCGCATTTTGCCAGTTGTATGCGTTCATCATCGGCGGACAGGCGTTCCCGCTCGACATGTTCCCCGGCGCCACCGTGCGCAGCACCTTCCTCGACGGCGAGGTGGCGCCCTACGTGCCGTCGTGGCCCGAGTTCGCGCTGGGCATCGGCGGGGTCGGGGCGGCGCTGCTGATCACCGTGATCGGCGTGCGCGTGCTGGACTTCCTGCCCCACGACGAGGACGCAGACGACGGCCGCGACAGCGCTCGAGCGGGTGTCCCGGCTCGCGAGGCCGCCGCGACGCCGGGCGTGCCCGCGGCGGCGTCGCGCTGAGGTCGCCATGTTCGGTTGCCTGGTCAGCGCGGCGCACAAGTCCTCGGGCAAGACGGTGGTCAGCACCGGGCTGTGCGCGGCGCTGCGCCGGCGCGCACTCGCGGTGCAGCCCTTCAAGAAAGGGCCGGACTACATCGACCCGATGTGGCTGGCCGAGGCGGCCGGCCGCGCCTGCTACAACCTCGATCCGTACCTGTCGACGCCCGACGAACTGAAGCGCGCGTTCGCGCGCCGTTCGGCCGGTGCCGACGCAGTCGTGGTCGAGGGCAACAAGGGGTTGTGCGACGGCATGTCGCTCGACGGTCGCGACAGCAGCGCGGCGCTGGCCCGCACGCTCGGCCTGCCGGTCGTGCTGGTGATCGACGCGCGCGGGATCACCCGCGGCGTGGCGCCGATGCTGCTCGGCCTGCAGGCCTTCGAGCCCGGCCTGCCATTCGCCGGCGTGATCCTGAACCGCGTGGCCGGTGCGCGCCACGAGTCCAAGCTGCGCCAGGCGATCGAGCACTACAGCGACGTGCCGGTGCTGGGCGCGCTCGGCGAATCCGCTGCACTGTCGGTCACCGAACGTCACCTGGGGCTGGTACCGGCCAACGAACAGGCGTCGGCCGCCCGCTGCATCGAGGCGTTTGCCGATTCGCTCGAGGCCGCGGTCGACCTGGACCGGCTGCTGCAGCGCTGCGCCGTGGCGCCGCTGCGGGCCGACCCTGTCGAGTCGCGGCAGGACCGCGCGACCGGGGCAGTGTGGGGGGCGAGGCGGGGCGTTGCGGTTGAGCCGCTTGAGCCGCTTGAGCCGCTTGAGCCGCTTGAGCCGCTTGAGCCGGTGCGCGTGGCGATCGCCCGGGACCGCGCGTTCGGGTTCTATTACCCCGAGGACCTCGAGGCGCTGCGCGCGGCGGGCGCCGTGCTGGTGCCGTTCGACGCGCTGCGCACGCCCCGGCTTCCCGAGGCCGACGCGCTGTTCATCGGTGGCGGATTCCCCGAGGTGCTGGCCGCTTCGCTGCAGGCCAATGCCTCGCTGCGCCGGGACCTCCGCGAACGGATCGAGGCAGGGCTGCCCGCCTATGCGGAGTGCGGCGGCCTGATGTACCTGGCGCGCTCGATCAGCTGGAACGGGGTGCGATTCGACATGGTCGGCGCCATTCCGGCCGACGTGGTCATGCACGCGCGGCCGGTGGGCCGGGGCTTCGTGCACCTGCAGGAGACGGCCGACGCGCCGTGGCCAGGCGCCGCGCCCGGGGTCACGCTGCGCGGTCACGAGTTCCACTATTCCAGCCTGAGCGACGCGGACCCGGGTCTGCGCTATGCGTACCGGGTGGTGCGCGGCCACGGTGTCGACGGCGAGCGCGACGGCATCGTGCACCACAACCTGCTGGCTTCGTACAGCCACCTGCGCGCGGTGGCCGGCAACCGCTGGCCGTGGCGCTTCGTCGAGTTCGTGCGCGGCCGGATGGCGGCGCAGCCGGCGGAGTCGGAGTCCAGGCCCGAACCGGCGAGCCGGGCGCAGGGCTGCGCGCCGGCGCCGAGCTCGGTTGCCGCGCCGGTCCCCGTCACGCCCTGAGGAGCGATCCATGCTGACCGTCACCCCCTGCGCCGCCGACATGATCCGCCGGGCCGCACGCGATTCGGGCGTGGACGAGCCGATGCTCAGGCTGGCCGCCCGCTACGACGACGACGCGCAGTCGATCGAGTTCGGGATCGGCTTCGACGAGCGCCGCGAGCAGGACGAAGAATTCGTCAGCGAGGGCGTGACGGTGCTGGTGTCGCCGCCGTCGCGCGAGGCGGCCTTCGGCACGATCATCGACTACGTCGAATACCGGCCCGGCGATTTCCGGTTCATCTTCTACCGGGCCGACGGGCACGACGCAGCCGGCGGCGATCACACCGCGGCGCGCGGCTGCGCGGGCTGCAGCGGCGGCACGGGCGGCTGCGGCTGAACGCCCGCGAAGGACTCGAGAATGGACATGACCCCCCCCGGGCTGCACGCGCTGCAGCTTCCCGAGCCGCCAGCGTGCGGCGAACCGGCGTCGCGGCCGCTGGAGCCCGGCGAGGTCGCGCTGGTGGGCACCGGCCCGGGCGACCCCGAGCTGCTGACGATCCGGGCGCTGCGCCTGATTCGCCAGGCCGACGTGGTGCTGTACGACAACCTCGTGTCGGACGCGATCATGGCGCTCGTTCCGGCCCGCGTCGAACGGGTCTACGTCGGCAAGGAGCGCAGCAACCACTCGATGCGCCAGGAGGCGATCAATGCGCTGATGACGCGGCTGGCCCTGCAGCGGCTGCGCGTGGTCCGCCTCAAGGGCGGCGACCCGTTCGTGTTCGGGCGCGGCGGCGAGGAGATCGAGACGCTGTCGGCAAGCGGCGTGGCGTTCCAGGTCGTGCCCGGCATCACGGCCGCGCTGGGCGTGGCCGCCTATTCGGGCATCCCGCTGACCCACCGCGACTGCGCGCACGCCTGCGTGTTCGTGACCGGGCATCTCAAGGACGGCACGATGGACCTCGACTGGGAGGCCCTGGCGCGCCCGGGCCAGACCCTCGTGTGCTACATGGGCTACCTGGGGCTGGTCGAGCTGTGCCACCAGCTGCAGGCGCACGGCATGCCCGCGCGCACGCCGGCGGCGATCGTGCAGGACGGCACGCGCGCCAGCCAGCGCGTGATCACCGGCGAGCTGCAGACGCTGGCCGCGCTGGCCAAGGAAGCGGGGCTGCGCCCGCCGACGCTGATCATCGTCGGCGAGGTCGTGCGCCTGCGCGACAAGCTGCGCTGGTTCGAGCGATTTGCCGAGGCGGCGCAGCCTCAGGTGAGCGCGTCCTGACCGGAGCGCGCGGCGAGCGCGCGCGACTCGGTGCGCTGCTCGATGGCGAACA
>CAYGZN010000193.1:0-6233 GCA_964354355.1 uncultured Burkholderiaceae bacterium
GGCTTCTCGAAGTACACCCGCATCACGATCTCGAGCCGGTCCGCGAGCCGCTCGCGCTGTTCGGCGAGCCGCGTCGCATACTCGATCGCCGCCTTCGGATCGTGGATCGAACACGGTCCGACGACCACCAGCAGGCGGTCGTCCATGCCGTTGAGGATCCGGTGGATCGCGCCGCGGGTGCCGTAGACGAGGTCGGCCGCGCGCTCGCTGATCGGGAACTCGCGCATCAGGTGCGCGGGCGGGGACAGCTCCTTGATCTCGCGGATGCGGACGTCGTCGGTCGTATGCTGGGTCTTCATGGACTGGTGTTCCTTCGGCGCACACCGGACTTCGCACAAACAAAAACCGCCAGGTCTTCACGCTGGCGGTTCGTCGTCGGAGTTCGGGGTGCTGCTAGGGTTGAACGCGCTCCAGACTCGTCCCGCCGGCGGCCGGAAAGCCAAAGAAGCAAGAATAAAAATGCCAGAAGCGCATCATGGTGCGACGAATGTAGCCGGATTGACCGCGACGTGCAAGTTGGGATACATCGGGGCATGGCCACCGAAACGCTCGACGAGGGGTCACAGCGCGCGATGGTGCGGGCGCTGCGCGAAGGACTGCGTGGGTGCGACGGACCGGCGCCGCTGTGGCTCGAAACCCACATCTCGCACGTGCTGGTGGCGCCGCCGTTCGCATACAAGTTCCGCAAGCCGGTGCGGCTGCCGTTCCTGGACTTCACGTCGCTGGCGCTGCGCGAGCGCGATTGCCGCGAGGAACTGCGGCTGAACCGGCGGCTGGCGCCGGCGCTGTATCGCGACGTGGTCACGGTGTGCGGCACGCCCGATGCGCCGCGCCTCGCCGACGCCGGGAGCAGCACGGCCGCGGGGCCGGTTCTCGACTACGCGGTCAGGATGCAGTCCTTCGAGCAGTCCGACCTGTGGGAGCAGCGCGTGCCCGAGGGTCGGGTCGGGGCCGAGGAGGCCGAGCAGCTGGCCCGCACGCTCGCGGCATTCCACGTCGACGGCGCCGCCGTCGAGATCGACTGCCCGCACGCCACGCCGCAGGCGATCCGGGCGCTGGTGCGGGCGAATCTCGAGGGGCTGGACGACGACGCCGGCGCGGCCCGGCAGGCGGCGCTGGCCGCGCTGCGCGACGAGGAGGCCCGCCGGTTCGAGCGGCTGGCACCGGTCTTCGCGCAGCGCAACCGCGACGGCTTCGTGCGCGAGTGCCACGGCGACCTCCACCTGGGCAACGTCGTCACGCTGGCAGGCGTCGCCACGCCGTTCGACTGCATCGAGTTCAACGCATCGATGCGCTGGATGGACGTGATGAGCGAGGTCGCGTTCATGGCGATGGACCTCGAGCACGCGGGCCGGCCCGACCTGGCGTTCAGGTTCCTGAACGCGTACCTGGACGTGACCGGCGACCATGCGGGGCTCGCCGTGTTCGACTACTACCGGTCGTACCGGGCCACGGTCCGTGCCAAGGTCGCCGCGCTGCGCGCTGCCCAGTCCGCCCCGACGCAGGCCGGGCCGCTGCGCGACGCAAGCGCCCGCTACCTTGCGCTGGCCGCCTCGTTCGGACGGACGCCCCGCCCGGTGCTGGCCATCACGCACGGCCTGTCCGGATCGGGCAAGAGCGCGCTGAGCACGGTGCTGGCCGGCGAGATCGGCGCCATCCGGCTGCGCTCGGACCTCGAGCGCAAGCGCCAGCGGGGCCTCGCGCCGCTGGCGCGCGGCGGTGCGCAGACCGCGCTGTACACGCAGGCCGCCCGCGACGAGACCTACGCGCGTCTCGCCGCGCTGGCCACGGACGTGCTGAGCGCCGGGATGCCGGTGATCGTGGACGCGACGTTCCTGCAGCGCGCGCAGCGCGCCGCATTCGCTGCGCTGGCCGAGCGCTGCGCGGTCCCGTTCGTCGTGATCGACCTGCAGGCGCCCGCGGACCTGCTGCGCGAGCGGGTCGCCGCCCGCCGTGCGCGCGACGACGACGCCTCGGATGCCGACGCGGCCGTGCTGCAGCGCCAGCTCGACACGCACGAACCGCTGCGCCCCGACGAGCCCGGCCGCGTCTTCGTGCACGACGCCCGCCAGCCGCTGTCGGCGCAGGCGCTGCGGCGCGCGTGGCGCGAGCAGGTTGCCGCGGCGTGAGCGCCATCGACGTCTTCAACGGCGACGCGGACGGCTTGTGCGCGCTGCAGCAGCTTCGGCTGTCCGATCCGCTCGACTCGACGCTGGTCACCGGCGTCAAGCGCGACGTGTCGCTGCTGGCCCGGGTGCGTGCGTCGGCCGGCGACCAGGTGACGGTGCTGGACGTGGCCGTCGCGGCCAACCGCGACGCGCTGGTCGCGCTGCTCGCCGCCGGCGTGCGCGTGCGCTGGTTCGACCACCACCACCCCGGGGCGCTGCCGGCCCATCCGGCGTTCGAGCCTCACGTCGACGTCGGTGCCGACGTGTGCACGTCGGTGCTGGTGGACCGGCACCTGCACGGCGCACAGACCCGCTGGGCGATCGTCGGCGCGTTCGGCGACAACCTCGCCGCTGCGGCGCGCGCCCTGGGCGCCAGGCTGGGCCTGACCGACCCGCAACTGCACGCGCTGCGCAGGCTGGGCGAGGCGCTGAACTACAACGCCTACGGCGACGCCGAGTCGGACCTGCGCATCCACCCGGCCGAGCTGTTCCGCGCGCTGCGGCCCTACGCGGACCCGCTGCGGTTCGCCGCCGGGTCGGACCTGGTCGGCGAGCTCGACGCCGGGCGGCGCGCAGACCTCGCGCAGGCGTGGGCCTGCCCGCCGGCCCGCGCCGCCGGCGCTGCGCAGGCGTACGTGCTGCCGGATACGCCGTGGGCACGACGCGTGCGCGGCGTGTTCGCGCACGCGCTGGCCAGCCGCTCGCCCGACGCGGCGATCGCCGTCGTCAGCGCCAACGCCACCGGCGGCTATACGGCGAGCGTTCGGGCGCCGCGCGGGGGCCGCACGGACGCTGACACGGGCGCGGCTCGCCGGCCCGCGACGCCCACCGCGGACGCGTTCTGCCGCGGGTTCGGCAGCGGCGGGGGCCGCGCCGGCGCGGCCGGCGTCAATCAGTTGCCGCCCGAGCGACTGGCCGAGTTCCTCGACCGGTTCGCGCGCACGTACGGCGACGGCGGCGCCGCTACGCCGTCCCGCCGACCGTGAGTCCCTCGATGCGCAGCGTCGGCTGGCCGACGCCCACCGGCACGCTCTGGCCGTCCTTGCCGCACACGCCCACGCCGGAGTCCAGCCGCATGTCGTTGCCGATCATCGTGACGCGTGTCAGCGCGTCGGGACCGTTGCCGATGATCGTCGCGCCCTTGACCGGGTACTGGACCTTGCCGTGCTCGACCCAGTACGCCTCGCTGGCCGAGAACACGAACTTGCCGTTGGTGATGTCGACCTGGCCGCCGCCGAAGTTGACGGCGTACAGCCCGCGCTCGATCGACTCGATGATCTCGCGCGGGTCGCGATCGCCGTTGAGCATGCAGGTGTTGGTCATCCGAGGCATCGGCAGGTGCGCGAACGACTCGCGCCGGCCGTTGCCGGTGACGGGCACCTTCATCAGCCGCGCGTTCAGCGTGTCCTGCAGGTAGCCCTTGAGCACGCCGTCCTCGATCAGCACGTTGCGCTGCGTCGGATTGCCCTCGTCGTCGACGTTCAGCGATCCGCGCCGGTCGGCGATCGTGCCGTCGTCGACGACCGTGACCCCGCGCGCGGCCACGCGCTCGCCGAGCCTGCCGGCGAACGCCGACGAGCCTTTGCGGTTGAAGTCGCCCTCGAGCCCGTGGCCGATCGCCTCGTGCAGCAGCACGCCCGGCCAGCCCGGCCCGAGCACGACCGACATCACGCCGCCGGGCGCCGCGCGGGACTCGAGGTTGACCAGTGCCGCGTGCACGGCATCGTCGACGTAGCGATGGACGATACCATCGTCGAAGTAGTCGAAGTCGAAGCGCCCGACCCCGCCGCCGGTGCCCTGTTCGCGGCGGCCGTCGCTCTCGGCGATCACCGTCACCGACAGGCGCACCAGCGGGCGCACGTCCGCGGCGACCACGCCGTCGGAGCGCGCCACCAGCACGACGTCGTGCTCGGCGGCCAGGCCGGCCATCACCTGCACGATGCGCGGGTCCCTGGAGCGCGCGAGCTTCTCGACCTTGTGCAGCAGGGCCACCTTGGCGGTCGAGTCCAACGAGGCGATCGGGTCGGACATCCGGTACAGCGAGTGCCCGCTGGACGGTGCCATGCGGTGCGCGACCTTGACCCGGCCGGCGCCGGCGCGCGCGATCGTGCGCGTGGCGCGCGCCGCCGACAGCAGCGCATCCAGGCCGATCGCGTCGGAGTACGCGAACGCGGTCTTCTCGCCCGACACGGCGCGCACGCCCACGCCCTGCTCGATCGAGAAGCTGCCGGACTTGACGATGCCTTCGTCCAGGCTCCAGCCCTCGCTGCGCGTGTACTGGAAGTACAGGTCGGCGTAGTCGACCCGGTGGGTGAACACCTCGGCCAGCGCCTGCGCGAGCTGGGACTCGTCGAGGTCGTAGGGCTCGAGCAGCAGGCCGCGGGCCTGGGCGAGGTGGGCGAAGGACGGGTCGACGGGCATGTTCATCGGGCTATCCTACATCGGGCGCCCTGCGGGCGCCGGCGTACCCTACATCGTACGGTGGGCAAGCGCCGGCAGGCTGGCACGCACGTCGGCGATGCGCCGCGCATCGACGTCGCCGACGATCACGCCCTCGCCCTCGGGCAGGCACTGCAGCACCTCGCCCCACGGGTCGACCAGCATCGTGTGGCCCCACGTGCGGCGGCCGTTCTCGTGCTGGCCGCCCTGCGCCGGCGCCAGCACGAAGCACTGGTTCTCGATGGCGCGGGCGCGCATCAGGATCTCCCAGTGGGCTTGACCGGTCACGTAGGTGAAGGCCGACGGCACCAGGATCAGGTCGACCGCGCCCAGCGCGCGGTAGTACTCCGGAAAGCGCAGGTCGTAGCACACCGACAGGCCGATGCGGAACTCGCGCTTGGGCGTGCGCAGGTCGAACACCACCGGGGTGCGCCCCGGCATGATCGTGGCCGACTCGTCGAAGCGGACGTCGCCGCGCGTGAAGCCGAACAGGTGGACCTTGTCGTAGCGCGCCGCGAGCGCGCCGTCGGGGCCGTAGACCAGGCAGCTGTTCCACACGCGCCGCGGCTCGGGCGCCAGCAGCGGCACGGTGCCGCCGGCGATCCACACGCCGAAGCGCTCGGCCGCGTCGGCGAGGAAGCGCTGGATCGGCCCGTCGCCCGCCGGCTCGCGGATGTCGACCTTGTCGGTCTCGCGGCGCCCGAGGATCGGGAAGAACTCGGGCAGCACGACCAGCCGCGCACCCTGCGCGGCGGCCTGCTCGATCAGTCGGTGCGCGCGCTCGAGGTTGGTCGCGACCGTGGCGGCGGACACCATCTGGATCGCGGCCACCCGCAGGGAATCGGTCATGGAGGGCCCTTCAGGGTGTGTTGGAGGGCGCGACGCCACGCGCCCTGCGGATGCGTTCGCTGACGGCCGGGTCGGTCCACGAGCCGGTCACGTCGACCTCGTAGCCGAACGCTTCCTGCAGCGGCTTGCGCAGCACGTACTGGGCCGCGAACGACCCGAGTCCGATCAGCGGATTGACCATCGCCCCGTAGGCGATCGACGCCAGCCCCGCATTGACCTCGGGCAGCACCGCCACGTGCAGCTTCTGCGTCTCGCGCCGCAGATCGGCTTCGCCGCGGATGCTCACCTGCGCCTGCAGGCCCTTCATGTTCAGCGCCGTGGTGTGCGCCACGCCGTTGACGACCTGCAGGTCGCCGGTGATCTCGTCGAAAGCAAAGCCTTCGGAGAACAGGTCCCGGAAGTCCAGGCTCAGCCGCTTGGGCAGCGACTGCAGGTTCAGCACGCCGATCAGCTTGGCCACGCCGGGGTCGACCTTGAGGAACTGGCCCCTGCCCAGCGAGATCGCGATGGCCCCCTGCAGCGAGCCGTAGTCCAGCGCCAGCGGCGAACCCTGCCAGTGCAGGTCGCCGGTCAGCGAGCCGGCACCGCCGCGCAGCACGTTCTTCTGCCCGAAGCGCTCGAGCAGCTCGCCCGCATTGCGCACCGACAGCGTGAAGTCGAGCTCGGTGCGGCGCCCCGCCGGATCGACCCTCGGCGCCAGGCCCAGCGACGCGGTGCGCGACACCGCGGCGCCGGGCGCAAACGCCCAGCTGCCGGTGGCCTCGAAGCGCGCCGCCG
>CAYGZN010000194.1:0-6179 GCA_964354355.1 uncultured Burkholderiaceae bacterium
GCGACGGCGGCGCCCGTGGCCGCGGCGACGGCCGCCATCAAGACCCGGTAGCGGCCGCAGCGACGCGGCGCGCGCCCCGACGGACCCTGCAGGAGCACCCCCGATGGACGAACCCGCGACGCTTCGGCACACCGTCGCCGAGCCCGAGTGGCAGGCGCGGCTGGACCTGGCCGCCTGCTACCGGCTGGCCGCGCTGCACGGCTGGACCGACCTCGTCTACACGCACATCTCGGCGCGCGTGCCGGGCCCCGACGAGCACTTCCTGCTGAACCCGTTCGGGCTCGCGTTCGACGAGATCACGGCCTCCAGCCTGGTCAAGATCGACCTCGACGGCCAGCTCGTCGATGCGCCCGCGGGAGTCGAGCCGCCGCGCATCCACCGCGCCGGCTTCGTGATCCACAGCGCGGTGCACGGCGCGCGGCCCGATGCGCGGTGCGTGATCCACACCCACACGCGCGCCGGCATGGCGGTGTCGATGCTGGCGTGCGGGCTGCTGCCGCTGTCGCAGCACGCGCAGCTGTTCCACGGCCGGATCGGCTACCACGCGTACGAGGGCCTGGCCACCGAGCTCGAAGAGCGCGAGCGGCTGGTCCGCGACCTGGGCGACGGCGCCGTGCTGATCCTGCGCAACCACGGTCTGCTGGTGGCCGGCGCCACGGTGGCCCAGGCGTTCAGCATGATGTTCCACCTGGAGAAAGCCTGCGACGCGCAGCTTGCGGCGATGGCCACCGGCGGCGAGCTGACCGTGCCTGGCGAGGCGGTCAGCCGCCAGACCAGCGCGCGCGGCTTCTTCGGCGAGTCGAGCCCGCTGGGACGCGCCGAGTGGCCGGCGATGCTGCGCCGGCTCGACCGCATCGACCCGTCGTGGCGTCACTGACATGGCCGCGCGTCAGCCCCACGTGTCGGAGACGCCGGCCACGACCTGGCTGCGCCAGCACCGGGTCGACTTCACCGGGCACCCGTACGATTACGTCGAGCACGGCGGCACGGCCGAGTCGGCGCGCCAGCTCGGTCTGCACGAGCACCACGTGGTCAAGACGCTGGTGATGCAGGACGAGTCGGCCCGACCCCTGCTGGTGCTGATGCACGGCGACTGCAAGGTCTCGACCAAGAACCTGGCGCGCCAGGCCGGGTGCAAGAGCATCGCCGCGTGCGCGCCCGAGGTCGCGCAGCGGCACACCGGCTTCCAGGTGGGCGGCACGTCTCCGTTCGGCACGCGCAAGCGCCTGCCGGTGTACGTGGAGCGCAGCGTGCTGGCGCTGCCGCGCATCTGGATCAACGGCGGGCGCCGCGGCTACCTGGTCGGGCTGGACCCGCAGGTGCTGGTCGACCTGCTGTTGGCGCAGCCGGTAGACTGCGCGCTGGCGCAGTGACACGGGCTGCCGCAAACGGCGAACGCCGGGCGGCACGCGCCGCACGCACGCCCCGGCACCGCCCGACGTGAGCAGACGGAGACGGCAATGCAGACCCTGTACGCACTGGCGGCCATCGCAATCGCCTACCTGATCGGCTCGGTGTCGTTCGCCGTCGTCGTCAGCCGCGTGATGGGCCTGGCCGACCCGCGCAGCTACGGCTCGGGCAATCCCGGCGCGACCAACGTGCTGCGCACCGGCAACAAGGCGGCCGCGGTGCTGACGCTGCTGGGCGACGCGGCCAAGGGCGCCGTCGCGGTGCTGCTCGCGAAGTGGCTGGCGGCGCGCTATGGGTTCTCCGACTTCACGCTGGCCTGCGTCGGGCTGGCCGCCTTCCTCGGCCACCTGTTCCCGGTGTTCCACGGCTTCGCCGGCGGCAAGGGCGTGGCGACCGCAGCGGGCGTGCTGCTTGCGCTGTCGCCGTGGCTGGGGCTGGCCACGCTGGCGACGTGGATCGTGATCGCGTTCTTCTTTCGCTACTCGTCGCTGGCGGCGCTGGTCTCGGCCGTGTTCGCGCCGCTGTTCTACGTGCTGATGGCCGGGGCCGACAGCGCGCTGGCGCCGCTGGCCGTCATCAGCGCGCTGCTGATCTGGCGCCACCGCAGGAACATCGCGAACCTGATGGCCGGCAAGGAGAGCCGCATCGGCAGCAAGAAGGCGGCCTGAGCGCGCCGCGCGCACGGGCGCCTCAGCTCCGGTTCAGTCCGCACCAGCGGGCCATGAACAGCGCCAGCACCTCGGTGACCTGCATCATGCTGTCGATCGACACCCACTCGTCGATGCCGTGGATCGACGCGCCCGCCGGCCCGTAGCAGGTGGCCGGGATCGGTCCGTACAGGTTGAAGCTGCGCGCGTCGGTGGTGCCGGTGCTGACCTCGAAGTCCACCTCGCGGCCCGACACGTCGCGGTGGCACTGCGCCAGCGTCGTGACCATCGGCTCGGCCGCGTCGAGCACGCAGCCTTCCGACTGGAACCCGCGGTACACGACGCGGTACGACACCTTGTCGCGCAGCGGCGAGGCGGCGTGCGCCTCGGCGAGCCGGGTCTCGACCGCCGCGCGCGCCTGCGCGGTGCTCATGCCCGGATAGAACGACAGCCGGATGTCGGCGCGGCAGGTGGTGGCGACCGACGACGGCCACTCGCCGCCTTCCAGGCGGCCGAGGTTGAAGTTGATCGGGTGCTCGTGCCGGCACCACAGCCGGTGCCGGCTGGCCGGCGCGTTCCACTCGCGCTCGAGGACCTTCAGCTCGCCGAACAGGTTGCGCGCAGCATCGATCGCGTTGGTGCCGGTGTGCGCGACGCTGGCGTGCACCGGCACGCCCCACACCTCGAGCGTCAGCCACATGACCCCGAGCTGCCCGAGCAGGATGTGCGGCAGCGGCTCCGGGATGATCGCGGCGTCCGCGTGGTGGCCGTGCACCAGGCACGCGAGCGCGCCGTTGCCGGTGCACTCCTCCTCGATGACCGACTGCAGACAGACTTTGGCCGCGGGCTCGACGCCCAGCAGCCGCAGCGCCTCGTAGGCCATCGTGTAGGACACGATGCCGGCCTTCATGTCGGCCGCGCCGCGTCCGTACAGGCGGTCGCCGTCGACGCGCGGCTCGAATGGCGGGCTCGTCCACAGCATCGGTGCGCCCACCGGCACCACGTCGATGTGGCCGTTCAGGATCAGCGAGCGACCCCGCGCGACCTTCGGCCGGTGCACGCCCACCACGTTGGGGCGGCCGTCGTAGGACACGATCGACGGCGACCAGCCGGGGTGCGCCTTGAGCCGCTCCTCGTCGATGTCGAATCGCTCGACGGCCAGGCCGAGCTCTTCGAAGCGATCGGCCATGTACGCCTGCGCCGACGCCTCGTCGCCCAGCAGCGACGGCAGGCGGACCAGGTCCGACAGCATCGACACCGCCTCGCCGCGCAGCGACGCCGCCGCCTGGGCAAGGGTTCGCCGGTCGAGTCCGGCTTCGGCCAGCTGCTGCATGGAGCCTCCCGCGATTCGCAATCCGGTGTCGTTCCCGAGGCGCTAGACTAGCACCGATGTCCCCGCCCCCGGAGGCCGCCGGCACGCGGCGCGCGATCGCGCTGGTGATGCTGGCCCTGACCTGCCTGATCCTGCTCGACGCCAGCGGCAAGTGGCTGGGCGGGCGCGGGGTGCCGGTCGCCGCCACGACGTGGTCGCGCTACCTCGGCCACCTGTTGCTGATCCTGGCGATCTTCCTGCCGGCACACGGGGCGTCGATCTTCGTGACCCGCCACCCCGTGCGCCAGCTGGTGCGCGGCGCGCTGATGGTGCTGGTCACGCTGCTGTACTTCGTCGCACTCAAGGCCATGCCGCTGGCGCAGGCGACCGCCGTGTTCTTCATGACGCCGATCCTGGTCACGCTGTTCTCCACGCTGTACCTGCGCGAGCGCCCCGGCTGGTCGACCTGGCTGGCGATCGGCTGCGGGTTCGCGGGCGTGCTGATCGTCGTGCGGCCCGGGACCGACCTGCCGCTGACCGGCGTGCTGCTCACGCTGGCGGCGGCCGCCTGCAACGCGGCCTACCAGACGCTGACCCGGGCGCAGGCGCAGGCCGACGCGCCGCAGGTGCAGGTGCTGTATGCCGGGCTGGTCGGCGCGGTGATCATGACGGCGTCGCTGCCGTGGTGGTGGGCGCCCAGGTGGTGGGCGCCGCTGTCGCTGACGCCTCTGGACTGGCTCGTGTTCGGGGCGGCCGGCGTGCTGGGCGGACTGGGCCACCTGCTGCTGGTGCGCGCGTACCGCCTCGCGCAGGCGTCGCGCCTGGCGCCGTGGATGTACACGCAGCTGCTGCTGTCGGTGACGATCGGGTTCCTGGTGTTCGGCGATGCGCCCGATGTCGCGGCGCTGGCCGGCATGGCGCTGATCGCGGCCAGCCCGAACCTGGTGAACCTGCGGCGGCGCTGACGCGCGGCGTGCGGCTCAGTCGAGCATCTCGGCGGCGGCGGTCTCGTCGAGTTCGCGCAGCATGCCGCGCACGGTGCCCGCGGACAGGTTCAGCAGCCCGGCGATCGCGTCGACGTCGTCGGGCACCGCCGCGTTGGCCCAGCCGGCGTGCGAGTGGCGTGCCAGCGCGGTGGCCAGCCGGACGTTTTGCACGCGCGGCGAGCGCGACAGCCGGTCGTTGGTCAGCAGCTGCAGCAGCTCGGGCAGGCGCCACGCCTTCATCAGCGCGTGCTCGAGGTCGCACAGCTCGACGTTGAGCACCTCCATCTGCACCTGCTTCGAGCGCAACGCCGGGTCGGCCTGCTGGCGCCGCTGGATCTCGAGCGCCAGCAGCGGCGCGTGGCACCACAGCAGCGCCTCGGCGAAGTCGTTGAGCAGCGCGGCCTCCTGGATCACCTCGGCGTCGGTGTCGAGCCGGTGCAGCGCGAATCCCAGCGCGAAGCGCGCGGCGCGGTGCGACCGCTGCAGCACCTGCTGCAGGCCCGCCAGCGCCCCCGGGTGCCCGGCGAGGTGCTGCTCCACGGTGGTCTGCGGCGAGAATGCCTTGAAGAAGGTCGAGATCCCCATCATCACGATGGCGGCGGTGACCGTCTCGGTGTCGGTGACCATGCGCGCCGGCCGGTGCCGCGACACGTGCGCCAGCACCTTCAGCGACATCAGCGGGTCCTCGAGCGCCACTTCGGCCAGCACGCGCGGCGCGATGTCGTCCTCGTCGCCGCGCAGCGCGTCGATGCGCTGGGCGGTGCGGGCGAGCACCGGTATCTCGGCGTCCCCGATGTAGTGGATCCAGCCGGCCAGTCCGGACGGCGCACGAGACAGCATGGCGTGTCCCCTCCTGCGGTCAACTGACTCTAATATCGACCGCAGTGCACCAGACTTGACGGCGGGGCCGCCCATCGGCGTTCGTGCGCCGCCCGGCCGGGCCATCCGTCGGCCGGCGCCGCAACGGTGCCCGGCCGGCGCCGTGGCGCCGGCTCGCGATGCGGTCGTCGGGCGCGGGCGAGGGTCGTCGGGCGCGGGCGGGCGAGGGTCGCGCCGCGCGACGGCTCAGGCCGGTTCGAGCTGTTCCAGGGGCCAGCGCGGGCGCACGTCGAACGCGGTGCGCACGGTCGCATCGGCGCGCGCCTGCAGCCGCAGCGCACCGGCCAGCGCGATCATCGCGCCGTTGTCGGTGCACAGCTGCGGCGCCGGGCAGTACACGCGGAAACCGTGCCGCGCGCGCGCGGCCTCGAGCGACGCGCGCAGCTGCGCGTTCGCACTGACCCCGCCGGCGATCACCAGCGTGGCCAGGCCCGTCTGCGCGACTGCGGCAACCGACTTCGCCACCAGCACGTCGACGATCGCGGCCTGCACGTCGCACGCCAGGTCGGCACGGTCGCGGTCCGTGGCCAGCCCGCGTGCCACGCGGGTGGCGACCGCGGTCTTCAGGCCCGAGAAGCTGAAGTCCAGGTCGCCCGAGTGCAGCTTGGGACGGGGCAGGCCGAAGCGTCCGGGCGTGCCCAGGGCCGCGAGCGCGGCGATCGCCGGGCCCCCGGGGTAGCCCAGCCCCAGCAGCTTGGCGCTCTTGTCGAAGGCTTCGCCCGCCGCGTCGTCGACGGTGTCGCCCAGCAGCGCGTAGCGTCCGACCCCGTCGACGCGCATCAGCTGCGTGTGGCCGCCGGAGACCAGCAGCGCCACGAACGGAAACGAAGGCGGGTCGGGCGACAGCAGCGGCGACAGCAGGTGGCCTTCGAGGTGGTGCACGCCGATGGTCGGCCGGCCCAGCGCGAAGCCCAGCGCGGTGCCGATCGCTGCGCCCACCAGCAG
>CAYGZN010000195.1:0-3868 GCA_964354355.1 uncultured Burkholderiaceae bacterium
CCAGGCTGGGCCTTGAGGCGATCGAGCATCTCCGGGGGCATGCCGAGCGCTTCCAGCGCGTAGACCGACGCCGCCCGCTCCGATTCGCCGGCCTCGATGTCCTGTTCGAGTCGCTCGATCAATCCGGCCCGGGAATGCGCACGCCCGGGTACAGGAACGCCCGGTTCGTACAGAATCAACCGACGCAGATTCTTGACCCGCAGCGCCGCCTCCAGCGCGCAGACACCTCCGAATGAGTACCCGAGCAGATCGACCTCACCCGGAAGCGAGGAGACGACCGCAGCAACATCCTCGATCTCTCGCTCGAGCGAGTAGTCAGGCCCATCGCCGCTCGCACCGCGACCGCGCCGGTCCATCGCATAGGCCGTGAAGTGTTGGCCCAACTGCGCCGAGACCAACGCCCAGATTGCGGCAGTGCCCGTTGCACCGTGCACGAGCACGAGTGGGGGTCCGCTTCCGCTGACCTGGCAGCCGATACGGGTTCCGTCCCGAGACGTCACTGCGTACATGCGTGGCCTCCCACCGATCCGCACACTCTAGCGCGAGGCATTCAGAGGCGCCAGTCTGTCCGGCGTGGAGTGCGGCCGGCGTCGAGGATTGCACGTCAGGGGCGGGAACCCGGGGCCGAGTGCCCTCTTGCAGCAAATGAAGCCGAGTAGTACAAAGCGATGAAAGACCTGTAGGGGAGATCGTCATGCGCCGTAAGGTCGAAGGCGGGTGTCAGTGCGGTGCCGTTCGGTACTCGATCGAAGCCGAGCCCAAGATGATCTACGCGTGCCACTGCACGATTTGCCAGCGCCAGTCTGGCAGTGCGTTCGGCATGGCCGTCGTGTTCGGTGACGGGAAGATCGAGATGGCCGGGATCGAACCCGGCACGTTCGAGAGAGACGGTGTCGGCAGAAAGATGCGCTGCATCTTTTGCCCGAGGTGCGGCTCGCGCCTCTATCACCAGTGGTTCACCGAGGCCGGGGACATTCCATTCGTGAGCATCAAGCCCGGCACCTTCGACGATGCGAGTTGGGTCATCCCCGATTTTCACATCTGGACACAGCACAAGCAGCCCTGGATCAAGTTCTCCGCGGACGACGTCGTCTACGAGCAGAGAATGCCCGCGGAACGGTCGAAGCCGTTTTTCGAACGCGCCGGCGAAGACACGTGAGTCGAGGGCCCGAGGTTCACCCGTCACTCGGGCGCGACCTGGCGACAGGTGGTCGATCGACGGGCTGCCGGGACGTTCGACCCTTCACGGGAATGGGTCCAGCACCGTTACGCCCGCCTTCGTGAAGTCGCGGGTGTTTCGAGTGACGACGACGAAGCCGTGAACGAGTGCAGTCGCCGCGATCAGGCTGTCCTTGATCGGCATCGCCTGGCCCGACCTGCGCAGCCGGGCAAGGAGTTCCGCCCAGCGAAGGCCGGTCTGTGCATCCCATGGAACGCAGACGAGCCTTGCGACACCCGCATCGAACCACGTTTCGAGTCGTCGACGGCGTTTGCCTGGGGGCAGAAGATGGATTCCGAACCGGACCTCGCCCAGAATGATCGGATCCACAACCAGTTCGCGCTCGTTGAGCCGCAACCAGTCGATGACCGTTGGATCAGGAACCGGCCTGGTTACCTCGCTGAGGACATTGGCGTCGACCAGATAGGTCACAGCGTATCGGTCGACTCGGATTCGATGGGAACGAAATAGCCCTTCTCCGGACAGGCCAGCAGCCAGTCGATGAGCCCTTCATTCCGAGGGGGCTCCCGGCGCAGGAGCCGATACTCACCGCGGTCGATGCGCTCGACGTCGAACTCCTGGCCTGGCAGAACGTTGTCTCGCCGTCGGATCTCGGCCGGCAGGATCAGCTGCCCCTTGGTCGATACGGTGGTCTTCACCGTGTGTAAGATAACATCTTACATCCAGAAATTCAACGGTCACCTAGCCGCGGCCGCCTGGCCGCCGATCGACGCTACACTCGACCACCGCAGCCCGCTGGCCGGACCACGCCCTCCCCCGAAACCATCCCCGGATGTTCCACTACCTGCAGACCCGCATCCGCGGCACCGCCCACACCGGGCCGGGCACGCCGCCGCCGGGGCTGCTCGCGTTCTACTGGCACTTCGCAGGGCAGACGAAGCGCTGGTATGCGGTGATGTTCGCGACCAGCCTGGCGGTGGCGCTGATCGACACGCTGATCCCGGTGTTCATCGGCCGGCTGGTGTCGTTGATGGAGGCCGCCGACCGGCAGGCGGCCGTGGCGCAGCAGTGGCCGCTGCTGCTGGGCATGGTGGCGGTCGTGCTGCTGGTGCGCCCGCTGGTGACGCTGCTGGACGTGGCGGTGCGCCACAACGCGCTGATCCCCGGCGCGACCAGCCTGATCCGCTGGCAGAGCCACTGGCACGTGATCCGCCAGAGCTGGTCCTACTTCCAGAACGACTTCGCCGGGCGGATCGCCAACCGGGTGATGCAGACCGCGCAGTCGCTGCGCGAAAGCGTGATGGCGGGCATCCGCGCGGTCTGGTACATCGCGATCTACGGCACCAGCGCGTTCGTGCTGATGGCGATGTCCGACTGGCGGCTGGGCCTGCCCACGCTGCTGTGGTTCGCCGGCTACCTGCTGTTCCTGCGCTCGTTCGTGCCGCGCATGCGCGACCTGGCGCGCGCCAGCGCCGAGGTACGTTCGCACGTGATGGCCCGCGTCGTCGACGGCTACACCAACATCCTGACCGTCAAGCTGTTCGCGCGACTGGCCGACGAGGACGCGCACGTCCGGGAGGTGATCGACGAGCACCAGGACGCGATCGCCGCGCACATGAAGCTGATCTCGCAGTTCATGTTCGTGCTGTCGCTGCTCAACGCCGCGCTGCTGACCGGCACCGCGGCGATCGGCATCTGGCTGTGGGCGCAGGGAACCATCAGCGCCGGCGTGGTCGCCACCGCGCTGCCGCTGGCCTGGCAGATCGCCAACGTGGCGGGCTGGGTCAGCTGGGAGGTGGCGTCGATCTTCGAGAACATCGGCGTCGTGCAGGAGGGCATGCAGACGATCGCCGTGCCGCTGGCGGGGGTCGACCGCCCCGGCGCGCGCGACCTGGTGGTGACGCGCGGCGAGATCCGCTTCGACGACGTCACCTTCCGCTACGGCCTGCCCGAGCGGCCGCCGGTCATCGACCGGCTGAGCCTGGCGATCCGGCCCGGCGAGCGCGTGGGCCTGGTCGGCCGATCGGGCGCCGGCAAGTCGACGCTGGTGAACCTGCTGCTGCGGTTCTTCGAACTCGAGCGCGGCGCGATCCGCGTCGACGGCCAGGACATCGCGCAGGTCACGCAGGAGAGCCTGCGCGCGGCGATCGGCATGGTCACGCAGGACACGTCGCTGCTGCACCGCTCGATCGCGGCGAACATCCGCTACGGGCGGCCGGGCGCCAGCGACGCCTCGGTGGAGGCGGCGGCCCGCAAGGCGCACGCGCACGAGTTCATCGTCGGCCTGCACGACTGGAAGGGCCGCAGCGGCTACGACGCGCACGTCGGCGAACGCGGGGTCAAGCTGTCCGGCGGCCAGCGCCAGCGGATCGCGATCGCACGCGTCGTGCTGAAGGACGCGCCGATCCTGGTGCTGGACGAGGCGACGTCGGCGCTGGACAGCGAGGTCGAGCAGGCAATCCAGGAGCAGATGCTGGGCCTGATGGAAGGCAAGACCGTGATCGCCATCGCGCACCGGCTGTCGACGATCGCGCGGATGGACCGGCTGGTGGTGCTGGACGCCGGTCGCATCGTCGAGCAGGGCAGCCACGACGAGCTGCTGGCGCTGGGCGGGCACTACGAACGGCTGTGGCGGCACCAGTCGGGCGGGTTTCTGGCGAGCGAGCTGGAGTCTGCCGTTGACGCCGC
>CAYGZN010000195.1:3968-6160 GCA_964354355.1 uncultured Burkholderiaceae bacterium
CGCCCTGTCCACACCCGGGCAAATTCGGTAGAGTCACCCCTCGATCGCCGCAGCGCCCCGACACCGGAACCATTCCACAGAATCAGGAGACACCATGACCGCTGACAACCGCTTCGACCGACGCAAATTCAACGCCACCGCCGCCGGCCTCGCGGCGACCGCCGGGGTCGCCCCATTCGGCATCGTGCGTGCCCAGGCGCAGAAGCTCAAGGTCGGCGTGCTGCTGCCGCGCTCGGGCGTGCAGGGCCTGATCGGGCAGTCGTGCCAGATCGGCGCCGACATCTCGCCGGAGCTGGTCCGCGGCATCACCGGCGTGGACGTCGAGCTGATGAACGCCGACACCGAGACCAACGTGGACGTGGCGCGCTCGCGCGCCGAGCGGCTGATCAGCGAGGGCGCGCACGTGCTGGTCGGCCCCTTCGACTCCGGGCAGGCTGCCGCCATCGCGCAGGTCGCCGAGCAGCGCAAGGTGCCGTTCGTGATCAACATCGCCGCCGCGCCGCAGATCACCGAGCAGGGCTACAAGTTCGTGTTCCGCAACTTCCCGACGGCCATCGACCTGACCCGCAACGGGCTGGGACTGATCGGCGAGCTGTTCCGCGCCACCAACGTCGCGCCGCGCACGGCCGTGTTCATGCACGTCAACGACACGTTCGGCTCGGCGATGAACAAGGGCATCAGCGGCATGCTGCCGACGCTGACCAACCTGCCGTTCAAGATCGTCGAGACGATCTCCTACGACCCCGCGGCGCGTGACCTGTCGGTGGAGGTCGCCAAGGCCAAGGCGACCAAGGCCGACTTCCTGCTGCTGGTGTGCCGCCTGAACGACTCGATCCTGATTCGCCGCGAGATGGTGCGCCAGCGCTGGAACCCGATGGGCATGATCAGCCCCGGCTCCCCGGGCATGTACGAGGACCAGTTCTTCAAGGCGCTGGGCAAGCTGTCGGACTACTGCATCTCGAACAACCCGTGGTTCAATCCGAAGGGTGCGCTGACGCCGCTGGTCATCAAGCAGATGGCCAAGCAGTTCCCGAAGGAGCGGCTGATCACGCACGGGGCCAACGTCAGCTACACCTTCGAGTCGATCCTGATCGCGGCCGACGCCTACAAGCGCGCCCGGACCACCGACGGCCCGGCGCTGGCCGACGCGATCCGCCAGACCAACATCACCGAACGGATCAGCCTGGGCGGGCCGATCCGCTTCAACGCCAAGGGGCAGGTCGAAGGCAACCTGTCGGCGTGCCTGCAGAACCGCGACGGCGCCCCGCGCGTGGTGCTGCCCGCCGACGCCGCCGAGGTGAAGCCGGTCTTCCCCTGGCCCGACTACAAGCCGGCCTGATCTGCGCGAGGCCGGGTCCGGGCGACGCGGGCCAGCAGCTCGAGCAGCGTCCTGCGCTCGGCGCCGCTCAGCGGCGCGAGCAGGTCCTGCTCCATGGTCAGCGACACCGCGTGCGCACGCTCGGCGAGCCGGCGGCCCCTGGGCGTCAGGTGGATCGTCTGGGCGCGCCGATCGGACACGCTGCGCACCCGCTCGAGCAGGCCGCGCTGCGCCAGCCGGTCGAGCAGCGTTGTCAGGTTCGGCGCGGCGATCGACAGCGCCTGCGCGATCTGCGTCTGGGTGGCCCCCGGGTTGAAGGCCACCAGGACCAGGATCGAGAACTCGACCGGCCGCAGGTCCAGCGGCTCGCCGACATGGCGCGCAAAGGCATGCCGGGCAGGGATGTCGGCCAGCGTCAGCATGTAGCCCAGCAGATGCGTCAGTCCCTGGTGGTCGAGGACGGCGCCCTCGGCGCCCTCGCCGCGCTTCGCGTCCCGCGGGATCGCTGCGCGCTGCGCGGCCTCACGCGCCCGGCTCACGCCCCGTCCGGCCGCAGCGTGCCGGGATCGTCCCCCGCGTAGATCGCCTCGATCAGCGCCGCGCGCTGCGTGAGCACCGCGCGCTGGTTGATCGAGCCTTTGTCGGTGACCTCGCCCCGATCGATCGACGGCGGCTCGGACAGCACGTGGCACATCGCCACGCGCGTTGCGCTGCCGGTGCCCTGGCGCCACAGCGTGTCGGCCAGCGACTGGAAGAACGCCGTCACAGCCGGGTGCCGAAGCACTGCCTCGGGGGGGACCGACGGCGGCAACCCGGCGAGCCGGCGGCACTCGTCGAGGCGCGGGATCAGCAGCGCGGCGATCTCGTCGCGGTC
>CAYGZN010000196.1:0-6159 GCA_964354355.1 uncultured Burkholderiaceae bacterium
CCGGTGCCGCCGGTGGTCAGCACCAGGTGACAGCCGACGGTGTCGACCAGTTCGATCAGGGCGCGCTCGATCGTCGGCTGCTCGTCGGCGATCAACCGTGTCTCGGCGTGCCACGGCGAGGCCAGCGCCGACGCGAGCCAGTCCTGCAGCGCCGGAATGCCCTGGTCCGGGTAGACGCCGCTCGAGGCGCGGTCGGAGATCGACACGAGGCCGACTTTCAGTGTGTCAGGCATTGCTTTTCACCATGATGTCCCGTAGCTCCCGATACAGCTCGCGGTAGTGCCGTCCGCGCTCGGCGCGCGCGACTTCGGCCGCGGCCGAGCGCAGCAACGCATGCAGGTTGCGTGCGGCCGCGTCGGGATAGCGATCGACGAATTCCCCGAGCCGCTCGGGCGCATCGAGCAACGCGTCGCGCCAGCGCTCGGCCGCGTGCATGATCGCCGTCTCGGCGCGGTGCTGCTGCGCGTCGACGTCGAGCTGGGAGCGGATCGCCGCCGCGTCCACGTGGCGCATCAGCTTGCCGATGTACTGCATCTGCCGGCGTCGCCCCTCGTGGGCGGTGATGCGCCGCGCCAGCAGCACGGCGTCGACCAGGCTGTCCGGCAGCTGCAGGGTCCTGAGCTTGTCGGGGCCGATCTCGACAAGCCGCTCGCCCAGGTCCTGCAGCGCGTGCATGTCGCGCTTGCGCTGCGACTTGCTGGGCCCGTCGAAGCCGGGTCCGTCGTCATCGGTGGTGACGCTGCCCCCGGCCGGCACCGGTGGGGCGGGCGCAAAGGGGGGCGCAAAGGCGGGCGACGGGGCTGGGCGACGGGGCATATTCGATGGAGACGGGAAACGGGCCCGGAATCGGCGCGCCCGGACAGGCACGGCAACGCCATCTGAAGAGGGCCTCGTCACGCCGCTGCTATGATAGCCCGATCACCCATTTCCCCAGGGCGCGCGCACTCCGACGCCGGGCCCGCAAAGCACCCCCATGTTCGACCACAGCCGTGCCCGGTTCGAAGAGATCACGCAGTCGGTGCTGCAGCAGGCGGCGGGCCTGGGCGCAACCGCGGCCGCGACCGACGTGTCCGAGAGCTCGGGGCTGTCCGTCAACGTTCGCAAGGGCAAGGTCGAGACGATCGAGCAGACCCGCGACAAGGGACTGGGTGTGACGGTCTACGTGGGCACGCGCCGCGGCCACGCCAGCACCAGCGACTTCTCGTCGAAGGCCGTCACGCAGACGGTCAAGGCAGCGTTCGAGATCGCGCGATTCACCGGCGAGGACCCGTTTGCGGGCCTGCCGGACCCCGACACGCTGGCGCGCAGTCACGTCGACCTCGACCTGTTCCACCCGTGGCTGATCGATGCAGAAGCCGCGGTGGCGCTCGCCTGCCGGATGGAGGGCGCAGCGTTCTCGACCAGCCCGGCGATCCGCAACTCCGAGGGGGCCTCGGTGTCGGTCAGCCACGGACACTTCGTGTCGGCCAACAGCCTGGGCTTCAGCGACGGCTATCCCTACAGCCGGCATTCGATCGCGTGTTCGCCGATCGCCCAGCGCGGCCGCGCCATGCAGCGCGACGACTGGTACTCGTCGGCGCGCCACCCCGATCGGCTGGCCGATCCCGAGGCCGTGGGGCGCTACGCGGCCGAGCGTGCGCTGGCCCGGCTGGGCGCGCGCAAACTGGGCACGCGCAAGGTGCCGGTGCTGTTCGAGTCGCCGCTGGCCTGCGGTCTGATCGGACACTTCGTGCAGGCGGTCAGCGGCGCGGCGCTGTATCGCAAGGCGAGCTTCCTGGTCGACTCGCTGGGCACGCAGGTGTTCGCCCCGGGCGTCGACATCCGCGAGGATCCGCTGCAGCCGGGCGAGTTCGGCAGCACGCCGTTCGACGACGAGGGCGTCGTCACGCGGGCGCGCGACGTCGTGCGCGGCGGCGTCGTGCAGGGCTACTTCCTGTCGACGTATTCCGCCCGCAAGCTGGGCATGAAGACGACCGGCAGCGCAGGGGGTGCGCACCACCTTCGGATGACGGCGAGCGGGACCCGGGCCCGCGACGACCTGCCGGCGATGCTGCGCAAGCTCGGCACCGGCCTGTTCGTCACCGAGCTGATGGGCCACGGCGTCAACAACGTCACCGGGGACTACTCGCGCGGCGCCAGCGGGTATTGGGTCGAGGACGGCGTGATCCAGTACCCGGTCGAGGAGATCACCGTCGCAGGCAACCTGCGCGACATGTTCCGCGGCATTGCGGCGGTGGGCGCCGACGAGGTGTCGCGCGGCGCGCGCCGCTGCGGCTCGGTGCTGATCGAGCAGATGGCGGTGGCGGGGTAGGGCGACGCGTGGTCCCGGGTCGGGCGATCAGCGTCGCGCGAGCAGCCCCTCGAGTTCCTGCTCGAGCTGGGCGATCCGCACCAGCGGGTCCGGGCCGCCCGGGGCGAACAGGTTGCCGTGCATTGTTTCGATCGACTTCAGCAGCGCCCTCAGGCCCTGTTCGAGTTCGGCGACCACGGGCTGCAGTCGCCTTGGATCCATGGGCGGGTGAGACGGCAACGGCGTCTCCAGAACCTCGGCTGCCAGGTGCAGCAGGTTCGCGTAGCGCTGCAGCGGCGTCGCGTCGGGGGTCATCGCGGGCATGGTGGGTTCGTCAGACGGCCGCTGTACAGGGAATTGTTCCGGTTTGGGGGCGTTTCCCGCCGGCTGGCGCCCATCCGGCACCGGGCGGCGTGCTGCGGCTGCGTCTTCGTGCGCGGCCGGGGCGTCCGAACGAGGCGGCTTCGTGAACAAGGCGTTCGTGCGCGAGGACGCGGGGGACGACGATGCCGACGAGGCGGGACTGGTGCCAGGGGCGGTCGCGCAGGCCGCACCGGCGGCGCGCAACTACATCACGCCGGCCGGCCACGCCCGGATGAAGGCAGAACTGCTGCAGTTGCTGGACGTGGATCGGCCGGAGGTCGTGCGCACGGTGGCGTGGGCGGCCTCCAACGGCGACCGCTCCGAGAACGGCGACTACCTGTACGGCAAGAAGCGGTTGCGCGAGATCGACCGGCGCATCCGCTTCCTGACGAAGCGGCTGGACATCGCGGAGGTGGTGGACCCGTCCCGACAACAGGGCCTGGATCAGGTCTTCTTCGGTGCCACGGTCACCTATCTGCAATCGGACGGCGTGGAGCGAACCGTACAGATCGTCGGTGTCGACGAAGTCGATCCGCTGAACGGGCGCATCAGCTGGATCTCGCCGGTGGCCAAGGCATTGATCAAGGCGCGCGAGGGCGACACGGTGTCGCTGATGACGCCCTCCGGGCGGCTGGAACTGGAGGTACTGGAGGTGGCGTACCCGGGGGCGTGAATGGTCGTGTGCCGTCGTGACCGCAATGGGCCGAGCTTGCCGTGCCGGCTTCGGCGCGGCGCTTTCGGCAGGCGGCGGGGCAGCGCTCCGGGGATTGCGGCCTGCCCGCGTGCGGGCAGCCTTCCCTGCGCTCCCTTCGAAGACTTCGCGGTCCCACCGCGAAGTCTTCTCGTACGCTCCGGCGCAATCCAGTCGCGCTGCCCCGCCGCCTGCCGCAAGCGCTGCGTGGGCAAGGCTCGGGCCGAGGGTCTCCTGCCGGTGGCCGATTGACGATGTCTGATGGCGCGCTGCGGGTTTCGTTGCGCCATTCGACTGCGCAACTCATCGAGATCGGCTCGACGCACACTTACAAGGGTGCCCGCGTTTGGAGGGATTGGGGCCGCACGAAGTGACTGGATTGCGCCGAGCGGACGAAGAATTGCCGCGTTGGACGCGGCAGATTCTGAAGGAGGCGAGGGCAGCGCGCGAAGCGGGCCGCAATCCCCGGAGCGCAGTGCGGCCCCAATCCCGCCAAGCGCCGCGCAGACCCGCTACAACCGCGTCATCCTCAGCACATCCCCCTGCTTGCGCAGCCGCCGGAAGATCTGCGCCAGGTGGAACCGGTCGCGCACCTGCAGCGTGAAGCGGATCGAGGCGACCGGGCCGGGTTCGTCGTCCATCGACACGCTGACGATGTTCGCCTCGGACGCGGCGATCTCGGCGGCGATGCGCCCGAGCGCGCCGCGCTCGTCGCGGACCTGCACCTCGATGATGGTGCGGTGCTGGCCGCGGACCTCGTCGGCCCACTCGACGTCGATCCAGCGCTCTGCGTCCCGCGAGCGGTTCCGGCGCGCGGTGTCGCATTCGGCGCGGTGGATGACCAGGCCGTGGCCGCCGCGCATGTGCCCGATGACGGCGTCGCCCGGCAGTGGGTGGCAGCACGACGAGCACTGCACGGCCATGCCTTCGGTGCCGTGGATGACGATCGGCATCAGCCGCGGCGCGAACTGCGCGGCGGCCGGGCGTGCGCTCATCTCCAGCGTGATGGCGCGGGCCACGACCGGCGCCAGCCGTCGGCCCAGGCCGACGTCGGCATACAGGTCGTCGAGCGACTTGGCGCCGGCGTCGCGCGCGGCCTTCTCCAGCAGCGGCACCTGCAGCGTCGCGCTGTCCACGCGCAAGGAAGCCAGCGACTGCTCGAGCAGCCGCTTGCCCAGGTCGACCGACTCCTCGTACTTCATCGTGCGCAGGAAGTGGCGGATCTCGGAGCGCGCCTTGCCGGTGCGCACGAAGCCCAGCCACGCGGGGTTGGCGCGCGAATTGGGATCGGTCACGACCTCGATCACGTCGCCGTTCTGCAGCTCGGTGCGAAGCGGGACCGGGTTGCCGTTGACGATGGCGGCCACGCACTGGTTGCCGACGTCGGTGTGCACGCTGTAGGCGAAGTCGATGGTCGTGGCGCCGCGCGGCAGCGCGCGGATCTGGCCCTTGGGCGTGAACACGTAGACCGCGTCCGGGAACAGGTCGACCTTGACGTGCTCGATGAACTCCAGCGAATCGCCGGTCTGGTTCTGGATGTCGAGCAGCGACTTGAGCCACTGGTGGGTGCGCTTCTGCAGCTCTGTGAAGGTCTCCTTGTCGGCCTTGTACAGCCAGTGCGCGGCCACGCCCGACTCGGCGAGGTGGTGCATCTCGTGCGTGCGGATCTGGAACTCGACCGGCGTGCCGAACGGCCCGACGACGGTGGTGTGCAGCGACTGGTAGCCGTTGACCTTGGGGATCGCGATGTAGTCCTTGAAGCGGCCCGGAATCGGCTTGAAGGTCTGGTGCAGCGCGCCGAGTGCGAGGTAGCACGCGGGCAGCGTGTCGACGATCAGCCGCATGCCGAAGACGTCCATCACCTGCGAGAACGACAGCCGCTTGCCCTGCATCTTGCGGTAGATGGCCCACAGCGCCTTCTCGCGCGCGCGCATCTCCGCCTTGACGCCCATCTCGGGCAGCTTCTTGCGGACCGCATCGACGATCCGCGTCAGCCCCTCGCGGCGCGTGCCCCGGGCGGCGTCGACAGCCTTCTTCAGCGTGCGGTGCCGCAGCGGGTACTGGTACTTGAACGACAGGTCGAGCAGCTCGCGGTACAGCTCGTTCAGGCCCAGGCGGTTGGCGATCGGTGCGTAGATGTCCAGCGTCTCGATGGCCACCCGGCGCTGCTTGACGCGATCGACCGCGCCCAGCGTGCGCATGTTGTGCAGCCGGTCGGCGAGCTTGATCAGGATGACGCGGACGTCGCGCGCCATGGCCAGCAGCATCTTGCGGAAGCTCTCGGCCTGCGCCTGCTCGCGGCTGGCGAACTCGACCTTGTCGAGCTTGGACAGGCCGTCGACCAGTTCGGCGACCTGTGGGCCGAAGCGCTCGACCAGCTGCTGCTTGGTGACGCCTGAGTCCTCCATCACGTCGTGCAGCAGCGCGGCCATCAGCGCGTCGGCATCCAGGCGCCAGCCGACACAGATCTCGGCGACCGCGATCGGATGCGAAACGTAGGGTTCGCCGCTGGTTCGGAACTGCCCGAGGTGGGCGCTGTCCGACAGGCGGTAGGCATCGCGCACGCGCCGCAGGTCGTCTTCGCTGAGGTAGGCGGCGGCCTTTCGGGTGAGCCCTGCCAGCGTGACGACCCTGCGCTCGTCGACCGGCGACGCGAATACGGGGTCGACCGGCGGGGCGGTCACGCCGGCCGAATCCGGCGGGTCGGGAAGGGAGGAGGCGGGAAGGGAGGAGGCCGGGAAAGCGGCGGAAGGCGGGGCGGACGCTGCAGCGTCCTGTGCCGCGACAACGGCTGCCGCAGCCCTGCGGGGACGGT
>CAYGZN010000197.1:0-6158 GCA_964354355.1 uncultured Burkholderiaceae bacterium
CCGAATCGGGCAGCGTGGCGGTCGAGCCGCTGGTCCTGAAGGCGGCCCCGGCGGGCTGATCCGCCGCGCCGGTGGTCGCGAAGCGGCTGAAGTGGGGCAGCATCGTGGCGGCCGCGCGGCGCCGCGAGCCGGCAGCCGCGTAGCGGGCGGGCAGCTCCTCGATCAGCGCGGCCACCAGGCGCGGGTCGGCGACGGCCGCGTGGGCGCACAGCTGCAGCGCGTGGTCGGCGTCGCCGAGCCGAACCAGCGTGGCCCTCAGCAGCAGCGTGCGGCCGGGCTCGAAGGGTTGCCGGACGTCCTCGGCGAAGACGCAGCGCGCGTCGTGTTCCCGGTCCGCCGCGAGCCGTCCTAAGGTCTCGACGATCGACAGGCTCGCGGGTTCCGGCCGGTTCGTGACCGGATGCGGCCGCCCGGTGCGCCGGTCGATCCGGGCGCGCAGCCCCGGGTGTGTGTCGGCCAGCAGGTCCAGGCAGCGCGCGAGCGCGTCCGGGTCCAGGTCGCCGGTGATGCGCACCGCCGCGTGCGTGTGGACGTGCGTCGGGCTCGAGGCCGATTGTTGTTGGGGCATCGCCGGATCCGGGTGTCGAGCGGGCAGGCTCGCACGGCCCGGGCCGATGCGCCGTGACGCAGTTGGCAGCGGGCCTAACGCAGTCGCCGCTTGAAGGGCAGCGTGCTGCTCAGCCCCCCGTCGACCGCAATGGCCTGCCCGTTCACGTACGACGCGTCGTCGCTGGCCAGGAACAGGGCCGTCGCCGCGATTTCGTGGGGCAGGCCGAAGCGCTGCAACGGGTTGATCTGGCCCAGCTTGTCCTCGGTGCCGCGCGAGCGCGCGTAGTCGAACATCGGCCGTGTCATGCCGGTCTCGATCAGGCCCGGGCAGATCGCATTGACCCGGACCCCGGTTCCCCAGAACGAGTTGGCGGCGGTCTGCACCAGGCTGATCACCCCCGCCTTGCTGGCGCTGTACGGCGAGCCGCCGGCGTTGGCGCGCAGGCCGGCCACCGACGCGGTGCACACGATCGCGCCGCGCCCCTGCGACACCATGTGGCGTCCGGCGTGCTTGATCGCCAGGAACGGCCCGATCAGGTTGACGCGCAGCACGTCCTGCCACAGTTCGACCGTCTGCTCGGCCAGCGGCACGTCGCCGCCGCTGACCCCGGCGTTGGCGTACACGACGTCCAGGCCGCCCAGCTCGGTCAGCGCGCGCAGCACGTAGGCCTGCACGTCGGCTTCGTCGCCGGCATCGGCGGCGGACGCGATCGCCCGGCCGCCGTCGGCGCGGATCATGGCCGCGGTCTCCTCGACCGCCTCGCGTGCGCGATCCACGGCCAGCACGGCCGCGCCCTGCGCGGCGAACAACCGGGCGCTGGCGCGCCCGATGCCGCTGCCGGCGCCCGTGACGATCGCCCGTCTTCCGGCAAGCCTGCCGCCCGCTCCGGCTGCCACGCTGCCTTGCTGCTGATCCATTTCCAGCTCCTCCTCGATTGGGGCTGTACGATACCGGGGATGAACCTCCCCAGCCAGAGCCGTCCACTGACGGACGACGAAATCGCGCGGCTCGACGATCTGTTGGGCGCGATCGAACCCGACGAGTCGATGGTCGCCGAGGAGCTCGACGGGTTCTTCGCGGCCCTGGCCTGCTGCCCCGAGCCTGTGCCGCAGTCCGAGTGGCTGCCGGTCGTGCTGGGGCGCGACGACGCCACGAGCGGCGCGCTCGAGTCACACGCCGGCGGGCCGCTCGTGCTGCGGCTGCTCGAGCGCCACCGCCAGGCGGTCACCGCAGCGTTGTACGACGGGCAGGGCTTCGCGCCGGTGCTCGCGTTCGACGAGGCCGGCGTGGCGCGTGGCAACGCGTGGGCGATCGGCTTCGTGCGGGGCATGGCGCTGCGCCCCGACGCCTGGTCGCCGCTGGACGAGGACGACGAGTATGCCGATGCGCTCGAGCCGGTGATGCAGCTCGTCGACGAAGCGCAGTCGGGGCAGGACGTGGACGACGAGTCGTCTGCGCAGGCCCGGCCGTCGAGCGCGGCCCAGGCTTCGAGCGCGGCCCAGGCTTCGAGCGCGGCACGGGTCGACCCGGACGAGCGCGAGGCGTTGATCCACGACATGCTCGACGGCGTTCAGGACGTCTACGAGTTCTTCCGCGAGGCGCGCGAACGCCGGCTGGCCCCGGCCGAGCCGATCCGTCGTGCAGCGGCCAAGGTCGGGCGCAACGACCCGTGTCCCTGCGGCAGCGGACGCAAGTACAAGAGCTGCTGCGGCGCGTCGCCGGGGTGAGCGCAGGCCAGGCGGTGCGGTTCGCCCGGCCTCGTTGCGGCCGGTAGCATAGGCGGATATGCCGCCTTCGCCTCGCAGCCATCCGCATCGAACCCCCGCCGAGCTGCGCCGCGCCCACGACGCGCTGCTGTTCGAGTCCGCGTATCCGGCCGATCGACCGGCGTGGCAGCGGGCCCAGGGCGGCCTGCGCGAGCTGGCGGACGCCGCCCGCGCGATGTCCGGCACCGCCCGCGGCGGCGCGCTGCTCAACAGCGGCATCGCCGGCACGCCGGTCAGCGCCGCGTTCAGCCTGGCGATCACCGAGTGGCTCGTGGCCCGTTTCGGGCCGCAGGTGTCGCTGGCGACGATCGAGGGCGACAAGGACCACGTGATGGCCGTGCTGGGCGCCGCGCTCGACCCGATCGAGCAGGAGGTGCTCGGCGAGAGCCGCCCGGGCTGGGTCGCGTGGCAGCGGCGCTACCTGGGCCACGAGGCCGGGCAGCGTCTGGCCCGGCTGCTGCGGCTGGTGCGCGCGCTGCCCGGAAGCCCTGCCGAGCGCGAGTCCGTGTTCGCCTCGATGCGGGTCTTCGTGCGCTGGCAGACCGAGGCCGACGCGCCGCTGCTGACCGCGGGCCGTTTCGCCCGCGGCGCGCCGTGGTTCCATCCGGGGCCGCTGCAGCGCCGCGCGGCGCCCGGCGACGCGTGGCACGAAGGCCGGCCCCGGCGGATGCCGCTGACCGCCGCCGAGCGGCGTGCACTGGCCGACCTGGCCCGTGGCGTGATGGCCTCGCTGCTGCGTGAAACCGACTTCTTCAGCTACGCGAACGAGCGCGAGATCGAGCTGCACGACCTGGGCTGCGGCGTGCGCGCGGCGCTGTTCGCAAGCGTGCCGGCGCGCAAACTGGCGCTCGAAGCCTACGTGGGCTACCTGCTGCTGAAGAACCACGTGCCGATCGCCTACGGCGGCGGCTGGGTGCTGGGGCGGCAGGCGCGCTTCGGCATCAACGTGCTGCCGCCGTTTCGCGGCGGCGAGTCGGCGCGGGTGCTGTGCCAGCTGCTTCGGCTGTACGCCTGGCGCTTCGGGCTGAAGCTGTTCGTCGTCGAGCCCTACCAGATCGGCAAGGGCAATCCCGACGGCATTCGCAGCGGCTCGTTCTGGTTCTACTGGCGACTCGGTTTCCGGCCGCTGCAGCCGGGACTGCGACAGCTCGCACAGGCCGAGGCCGACCGGCTGGCCGCGCGCGGCGGGCGCACGCCGGCGCAGACGCTGCGCAGGCTGGCCGACTCGCTGATGGCGTGGGAAACGCCGCTACCCGCGCACGGGCCGCCGCTGGACATCGAGGCCATCGGCCAACGGGTGTCGCGCGACGTGCTCGAACGATTCGACGGCGACCGCATGGCGGCGCGCCGGGCCGCCATGCGCAGGTACCCCGGGGTCGGCAAAAGGCTCGCGGTGCTGCTGGCCGCGCTCGAACCGACCACCGGCTGGCGCACGCGCGACGTGCAGCGGCTGGCCACGCTGGCGCCGTTGAAGGACACCGCGGAGCTGAGCCACGCGGTCGCGCTTC
The DNA here is from genome assembly GCA_964354355.1 of uncultured Burkholderiaceae bacterium. Lineage (GTDB taxonomy): Bacteria > Pseudomonadota > Gammaproteobacteria > Burkholderiales > Burkholderiaceae_E > CAYGZN01. The sequence goes on from CAYGZN010000197.1 coordinate 3,825, forward strand.
AGCGTCACGCCGCGCTGATGCGCGCACTCGCCGACGCGTCGGACCCGTCCAGTGCGGCGCCGATCGACACGAACAGACGGTCCGCGTAATCCGGGTCGATCCAGCGCACGATCACGACCGCATCGCGCAGCGGGTCGATCCAGGTGTAGGAACTGCCGGCCCCGATCGCAAAGCAGCTCGATGCCGGTGCGCCCGGGAACACCCGCTGGCCGGCGTTGAGCCAGGTCAGGTAGCCATAGAACGGCGCGATCGCGCAGGGGGTGAGCATCCGCTCGATCCACGCCTCGGACAGCACCGCGGATTCGCCCCATCGGCCCCGTTGCAGCAGCAGCCGCCCGATCAGGGCCTGGTCGCGCGCCGAGATCGCGATTCCGCCGCCCCAGTGGCTGCCGCCGGGCACCGACTGCAGCCGCCGCACGCGGCCGTCGGCGCCCGTCACGTCGACCCAGCTGTTGTCGTAGCCCGTCCAGTGCCAGTTCGGCGACATCCCGATCGGCCCTGCGACGGCTTCGCGAAACACCTCCGGCAGGGGCCGGCCGAACAGGTGCAGCAGCGCCATCGACAGCACGTTGATCCGCACGTCGTTGTACTCCCAGTGCGATCCTGGCGCCTGCAGCGGGCGCGGATCGCCCTTGGCGCCAGCCGCCGCCGTGCGCTGGTAGGCCAGCACCCGGTACCGGTCCACCTGGTCGGGCAGGCCGAAGCACTCGCCCTCCCACTCGCTGGTCTGCTGCAGCAGATGGGTCCAGGTGACGGCGCGGTTGTGTGGCGAGCCGAATGCGTCGACCGCCACGCGCTCGCACACCGGCTCGTCGGGGTCGGGCAGCACGCCCGCGTCGAAGGCGACGCCCGCCAGGATCGCCAGGTAGGTCTTGGCGACGCTGAAGGTCAGGTCGGCGCGATCGGGTTCACCCCAGCTCGCCACCTCGCGGCCCCGGTGCACCACGACGCCGGACGCCGGGCCTCGGGGCTGCACCGGTCCGAGCAGGCGGTTCCACGGCGGGCGGTCCTGCAGGTGGATGCCCCAGCGCTGCGGGTCCGCCAAAGGGTCCCGGGCCCACAGGCTCTCGTGTTCGCGGGCAAAGGCCACCGCGGTGGTCAGGTCGACCGGCGACTTTTCGATGGGGTCGGCAGGCTGCATTCCGCTACTCTAGCGGCTTCAGGGACACCGACATGACCACCCGGACCACCATCGACCGCGTGCGGGTCGACTTCGGCGACTGCGACCCCGCCGGCATCGTGTTCTTTCCGAACTTCGCCCGCTGGATGGACGCGGCCTCGCTGCATTTCTTCATGGCCTGCGGACTGCCGCCCTGGCGCGAGTTCGTCAAGACGACCGGCATCATCGGCACGCCGCTGCTGGAGATCAACACCCGGTTCGTCAAGCCCGCGACCTACGGCGAGTGGCTGGACATCCACACGTCGATCCACGAGTGGCGCGACAAGGTGTTCATCCAGAAGCACGTGGTGATGCGCGACGACACGCTGATCTGCGAAGGCCTGGAGACGCGCGCGTTCTGCGTGCGCGACGCCGATGGCCGCCTGCGCGCCATCCCCGTGCCGCCCGACATCCGGGCGCGGTGTTCCTGACCGTGCGGCCGCGAGGCCCCCGACGATGCGGCCCCCTGACCCGCGGCTGCGCGGCGTCGAACGGGCTCAGCCGTGCAGCACGCGCAGCTGCCCGGGGTCGACGCCCACGCTGATGCGCGTGCCCGGCGCATAGCCCGCATCGCCCAGCGTGTGCTGCTGGTCGACGATCAGCTCCAGCGCGCCGGCCGACACGCGGTAGCGGACGAACTCGCCGAGGAACTCGCGCTCGAGCACCGATCCGTCGACCCAGTGGTGCGCGCCAGGCGCGCCGGGTTCCGGTGCCGGTGCCGAGGACAGCGCCACGGTGTGCGGCCGGAACGCAAGCTGCACGGGCCCGTCGGACAACGGCTGGTCGGGCGGCCGGGCGATCCGGCCCAGGGCCGAGTCGATCGCACCGGCCACCGTGCGCCCGGGCACCAGGTTGATCGTGCCGACGAACTCCGCGACGAACCGGTTGACGGGGCGGTCGTACAGATCGATCGGGGTGCCGACCTGCTGGATCACGCCCTGGTGCATCACGGCGATCCGGTCGGCGGTCGTCATCGCCTCCTCCTGGTCGTGCGTGACGAAAATCGTCGTGATGCCCAGCTTGCGCTGCATCGCCAGCAGCTCGCGGCGCATGTGGTGGCGCAGCTTGGCGTCCAGGTTCGACAGCGGCTCGTCCAGCAGCAGCACGCGCGGCTCGATCGCCAGCGCCCGCGCCAGCGCCACGCGCTGCTGCTGCCCGCCCGACAGCTGCCCGGG
>CAYGZN010000198.1:0-6138 GCA_964354355.1 uncultured Burkholderiaceae bacterium
GCGCTGTTCAGGCGCCCCGTGACGCCCGGCGACCAACTGCAGCTCGAAGTCGAGATCCTGCGGATCTCGCGCTCGATCGGCAAGTACCGTGCACGCGCGACGGTCGACGGCGCGCTGGCCGCGCAGGCCGAGCTGATGTGCGCGCTGCGCGAGATCGAGCCGCCCACCGAACCGGCCGCGGGCACGGGTCGCTGAGCATGGCGGCGGTGCACCCGAGCGCGCTGGTGGACCCGGCAGCCGAGCTCGACGCCGGCGTGTCGGTTGGGCCGTACGCGATCATCGGGCCGCAGGTGCGCATCGCAGCGGGCTCGACCGTGGGCGCGCACGCCGTGCTCGAAGGCCCGACCACGATCGGTCGCGACAACCGGATCTTCCCGTTTGCCGCCATCGGCGGGCCGCCTCAGGACAAGAAGTACGCGGGCGAGCCGACCCGTCTGGAGATCGGCGACGGCAACACCTTTCGCGAATACGTGACCGTCAACCGGGGCACGGTGCAGGACGCCGGCGTCACCCGAATCGGCGACGACAACTGGGTGATGGCCTACGTGCACGTCGCCCACGACTGCGTGCTGGGCGACCACACGATCCTGGCCAACAGCACCAACCTCGCCGGCCACGTCGAGATCGGCGACTGGGCGATCCTGGGCGGCTACACCGGGGTTCACCAGTTCTGCAAGATCGGCGCGCACGCGATGACCGGCGTGGGAACGGTCGTGCTGCACGACATCCCGCCGTTCGTGATGGCCTCGGGCAACACCGCGGCGGCGCACGGGGTCAATACCGAGGGCTTGCGGCGCCGCGGCTTCGACGCCGAGACGATCGGCCTGGTGCGTCGCGCCTACAAGACCCTGTACCGCTCGGAGCTGACGCTCGAGCGGGCCAGGCAGGCACTGGCCGCCCAGCTGGCCGAGCTCGAGGCGGGCGCCGCTGCGCCGGCCCACGCGGACGCGCTGCGGCTTCTGGTGTCGTTCCTCGAGCGCGTCTCCCGCGGCATCGTGCGCTGAGCGCTGCGATGTCCGTCCTCCAGCGCGCGGCGATGCGGGTGGCGATGGTGGCCGGCGAGTCGTCCGGCGACCTGCTGGCCTCCAGCGTGCTGGCCGGGCTGAAGCAGCGACTGGGCGGCCCCGACAGGCTGCACGCTGCCGGGATCGGCGGGCCGGCGATGGTGGGGCAGGGCTTCGAGGCGTGGTGGCCGTCCGAGGCGCTGGCCGTGCGCGGCTACGCCGAGGTGCTGCGCGAGTACCCGCGGCTGCGGGCCCTGCGCGGCACCCTGCGCGAGCGGCTGCTGCAGTGGCGGCCGGACGTCTTCGTCGGTGTCGACGCACCGGACTTCAACCTCGACCTCGAGCGGCGACTGCGCGGAGCCGGCATCCGGGTCGCGCATTTCATCGGCCCGTCGATCTGGGCCTGGCGGGGCGGGCGCATCGACAAGATCCGGCGCTCGGTCGACCACATGCTGCTGGTCTTTCCGTTCGAGAAGGCGCTCTACGACGACGCCGGGATCCCGGCGACCTACTGCGGCCACCCGCTGGCCGACCGGATTCCGATGACGTCCGACGCCGCCGCTGCGCGCGGGCGGCTCGGACTGCCCGCGACAGGGACGGTCGTGGCGGTGCTGCCCGGCAGCCGCGGGTCCGAGATCCACTACATCGCTCCGGTCTTCATCGAGACCATCCGCTGGCTGGCCGGCCAGCGCCCCGGCCTGTGCTTCGTGGTGCCCGCGGCCACCCCGCGACTCTTCGAGCGGCTGCGCACGCTGCTCGCGCACGCGCGCCTGCCCGACGGCGTCGACTGCCGGCTGGTGCTCGGGGAGTCGCACGCGGCGATCGCCGCGGCCGACACGGTGCTGGTCGCCAGCGGCACCGCCACGCTCGAGGTGGCGCTGTTCAAGAAGCCGATGGTGATTGCCTACCGGATGGCCTGGAGCAGCTACCAGCTGATGCGCCGCATGGGCTACCTGCCGTGGATCGGCCTGCCCAACATCCTGTGCAGCGAGACGGTGGTGCCCGAGTTCGTGCAGCAGGCCGCCACGCCTGCCGCGATGGGCGCCGCGCTGCTCGGCCAGCTCGACGACCCTGCACTCACCGAGCGGCTGCGCCAGCGCTTCGCTGCCCTGCACGAGACGCTTCGGCAGGACTGCGCGTCGCGTGCGGCCGATGCGCTGGCGACCCTGGGCGATGGTCGCTGACCGCCGCCGCCCCGGCCGCGGCATAGGGGCTCAGCCCGAGCTGGGCCTGGCCCACGATGCGCGCGTCGTGTGCGGGGTCGACGAGGCCGGCCGGGGACCGCTGGCCGGGCCCGTCTACGCGGCGGCCGTCGTGCTCGACCCGCGCCGCCCGATCGACGGCCTGCGCGACTCCAAACAGCTGACCGCCTCGCAGCGCGAAGCACTGGCCGCGGCGATCCGCGAGCGCGCGCTGGCGTGGGCGGTGGCCTGGTGCAGCGTGCAGGAGATCGACCGGCTGAACATCCTGCAGGCGACCCTGCTGGCGATGCGCCGTGCCGTCGACGGGCTGGCGGTGACGCCAACGCTGGCCCGCATCGACGGCAACCAGCCGCCGCGGCTGTCGTGCGGCGTCGAGCTGATCGTCGAGGGGGACGTGCACGAGCCGTGCATCTCGGCCGCGTCGATCCTGGCCAAGACCGGGCGCGATGCAGAGATGGCCCGCCTGCACGAGCGGTTTCCGGACTTCGGGTTCGACCGCCACAAGGGCTACCCGACCGCCGATCACCTCGAGCGGCTGCGCCGATTCGGCCCGTGTGCCGAACATCGGCGCAGCTTCGGGCCGGTGCGGGCGCTGCTGTGAGCACCGCGCGGCGCATCAGCTCGAGGGACAACCCGCTGGTGCGCCAGCTCGCCGACCTCGCGCACTCGGCGCGCGAGCGTCGCCGGGTCGGGCGCACGTTCCTCGAAGGGATCCACCTGTGCGAGGCGTTCCTGCTGCGCCACGGCGCCCCGCAGGCGGCCGTTGCGACCGACTCGGCACTGGCCGTGCCGCAGGTCGCCGATCTCCTGGCGCGTCACCGCGTCGAGCCGACCGTGCTCAGCGAGGATCTGTTCCGGTTGCTGAGCACGGTGCAGCAGGGCGTGGGGCTGGCCTTCGTCGTCGAAACGCCCCGCCCGGCGCTGCCCGCCGTGCTGGACACCGACGCGGTGTTCCTCGATCGCGTGCAGGACCCGGGCAACGTCGGCACCATCCTGCGCACCTGCGCGGCCGCCGGGATCGGGATCGTGCTGACCTCGCCGGGCACTGCCTTCTGCTGGTCCCCGAAGGTGCTGCGCGCGGGGATGGGCGCGCACTTCCACCTCGTCATCCACGAAACCGTGCCGTGGCCGACGCTGCACGAGCGGCTGCGCGTGCCGGCGGCCGGCACGCGGGTGGCCGGCGCACGCTCCGTGTTCGAGGCGGACCTGCGCGCGCCGATGCTCTGGGTGCTCGGCAACGAGGGCGAGGGGTTGTCGCCGGAGCTCGCGCGCGACGTGGACCTGTGGCTGGGCATCCCCCAGCAGCCCCAGGTCGAGTCGCTCAACGTGGCGGCGGCGGCGGCGGTGTGCCTGTTCGAGCAGCGCCGCCAGCGAGCGGCGCGAGGAAATCCTCGATGACCGCGTCGTAGGCGGCGGGGGCGCTGAGGTACGGAAAGTGTCCGCCGCCGCGCAGCGTGGCGACCGGCGTCGAGGGGTAGCAGGCCGCCATCGCGGCGCGAACGGGCGCCGGCAGAAGCGGATCGTTGTCCGATTCGACGATCAGCGACGCGATGCCCAGCGAGGCCGGGTCGCGCGGCACGAAGGCCTGCGCCGCGCAGCGCCCGCGTGCCTCGAACGTGCGCCGCTGCAGCGCGCCTTCGGCCTGCTCGAGCTGATACGCCCGCAGCAGCGCGCTGTGCCCGCCCGCCGGGTGGATGTGCTCCCGAACCTGGGCCGCCAGTGCGGCGCGCCACTGCGCGTCGGTGAGGGCCACCTGGGCCGACGCGCGCTCGAGCAGCGTGCGCTGCACGGCCGACCCCGGGGGGAACGTGTTGCCGAACACGGCCGAGGCCACGACCTCGGGGCGCGCCGCCACGAGGAACTGCGCGAGGTAGCCGCCCAGCGACGAGCCGATCACATGGGCACGGCTCACGGACTCGGCCTGCAGCACCGCGCAGACCCCGTCGGCCATCCGCTCGAGCGAGTCCAGTTCGGGATAGGTCACGGCGATGACGCGCAGGCGGTCGCGCCAGCGCACGATCTGCTGGAACCAGATGTCCGCGGCACCGGTCATGCCGTGCAGCAGCAGCAGCGCGGGGGCATTGGGCGGTCCCCCCGCCAGCCACTGCCAGCGGGCGCCGGCCAGCTCGGCGGCCCTGAGCGGGTTTTTGTCCCGAAACGCGCGCAGCGTGTCCACCGGCGTCACTCCTCCAGTTGCACCAGCGTCAGGATGGTCGTGGCGATCTCCTCGATCGACTTGGCCGTCGAGGACAGCGAGTCGATCCCCTCGCGACGCATCATGGATTCGGCCTCGTTGACCTCGTGGCGGCAGTTCTCGATCGATGCGTACTTGCTCCCCGGGCGCCGCTCGTTGCGGACCTCGGACAGGCGCTCCGGCGTGATCGTCAGTCCGAACAGCTTGGGCTTGTACCGGTAGAGCACGTCGGGAAGCCGGCCCCGCTCGAAGTCTTCCGGGATCAGCGGGTAATTGGCGGCCTTGACCCCGTGCTGCACGGCCAGGTACAGGCTGGTCGGCGTCTTGCCGCTGCGCGAGACGCCGACCAGGATCACGTCGGCCCTGTCGAGTTCCTTGTGCATCTGGCCGTCGTCGTGGGCCATCGTGAAGTTGATCGCCTCGATCCGTTCCTTGTAGCGCTCCGAGCCCGCTACGGTGTGGAATCGGCCGATCGTGTGGGTGGACTTGACGTCGAACTCGCGCTCGAGCGGCTCGACGAACGTCGCGATCAGGTCCAGGAACAGCGCGTCGGCGGTGCGCACGATGTCGTTGATGCGCGTGTTGACCAGCGTGCTGAAGACGATCGGGCGCTTGCCGTCGGCCAGGCCCTGCTGGTCGATCCGCGCGACCGCTTCGCCGGCCTTGTCGGGCGTATTGATGAACGGAAGCCGCACCTGCCGCAGCTTCAGGCCCTCGAACTGCGACAGTACCGAGTGGCCGAACGTCTCGGCCGTGATGCCGGTGCCGTCCGACACGAAGAAGACGGTGCGATCGGCGTTGCGCAGGCGGGATTCGGGCATTGGGCGACGGGGTCAGCGGGCTTATTGCACGGTCCGGGCACCTTCACCGAAGTAAAATCGGTCGGAAAGGGCCTCCGCCCCACAGTCTTACACATCTGCGAACCAGGACCCACTGATGAGCCATCTCGAAGGACGCCTCGTCGTGCCGTTCGAGGCCTTGCGCATGACCGACGTCGAGTCGGTCGGCGGCAAGAATGCCTCGCTCGGCGAAATGATCAGCCAGCTCTCCGGGGCGGGTGTGCGGGTGCCGGGCGGATTTGCGACGACCGCCCACGCGTTTCGACAATTCCTCGACGAAAGCCGTCTGACGGACCGTATCGCGCGCCGCCTGCACGACCTGAACACCGAAGACGTCAAGGCGCTGGCGCGCTGCGGCGCCGAGATCCGGCAGTGGATCGTCGAGGCCCCATTGCCGAAGGAACTTGAATCACAAATACGTTCTTATTATCAAAAACTTGAAGCAGAAAGCTCAAGTGAAATATGCGTTGCGGTCCGTTCGTCTGCGACGGCCGAAGACCTGCCCGACGCATCGTTCGCCGGCCAGCAGGAGACGTTCCTGAACGTCGTGGGCATCGAGCAGGTGCTCGACCGGATCCGGCACGTGTTCGCCTCGCTCTACAACGACCGCGCGATCTCGTATCGCGTCCACAAAGGGTTCGCGCACGGCGACGTCGCGCTGTCGGCCGGCATCCAGCGGATGGTCCGCAGCGACGTCGGCGCGTCGGGCGTGATGTTCACGATGGACACCGAGTCGGGGTTCGACGGCGTGGTGTTCATCACGAGCTCGTACGGGCTGGGCGAGACGGTCGTGCAGGGCGCGGTGAACCCGGACGAGTTCTACGTGCACAAGCCGATGCTGGCGGCCGGCAAGCTGGCGATCGTGCGCCGCCAGCTCGGCTCCAAGCTGATCAAGATGG
>CAYGZN010000199.1:0-6118 GCA_964354355.1 uncultured Burkholderiaceae bacterium
ACCCGTCGCTTCCACTCGATTGCCGTGGTCGGCGCAGGCGCCGTCGGCAGCTTCTACGGCGCGATGCTCGCGCCGGTCGAGACCGGCTGTGGCGCCGCCTGAGGCGGTGCCGGCCGAATTCGCGCTGGCGTTGCGCGAGCTCGGACTGGCGGGCCCCGGACCCCTGGCCGGCATGCCGCTGACCGGCGGGGTGTCGTCCGACATCTGGCGCATCGACACGCCGCAGGGGCCGGTGTGCGCCAAGCGCGCGCTGCCCCGGCTGCGGGTGGCGGCCGACTGGCGCGCGCCGATCGAGCGCAACCAGTACGAGGCGCGCTGGATGCAGGTCGCCAACCAGGCGGTGCCGGGCTGCGCGCCGCAGGTGCTGGGCCAGCACCGCGAACGGGGCGTGCTCGTGATGAGCTACCTGCCGCCCGACGACTATCCCCTGTGGAAGCACGCGTTGCGCGACGGGCACACCGACGTGGACACGGCCGCCGGCGTCGGGCGGATGCTGGCGCGCATCCACGGCTACTCGGCGGCGCGACCCGAACTGGCCGCGCAGTTCGACACCGACGCCATCTTCTTCGACATCCGGCTCGATCCGTATCTGCTCGCCACGGCGCGGCGGCACCCCGAGCTGGCGCCGGCGCTGGAGGGGCTCGTGGCCGTCACCCGGTCGCTCCGGAAAGCGCTGGTGCACGGCGACGTCAGCCCCAAGAACATCCTGATCGGCCCGCGCGGGCCGGTGCTGCTGGACGCCGAGTGCGCCTGGTGGGGCGACCCGGCGTTCGACATCGCCTTCTGCGTGAACCACCTGCTGCTCAAGTGCCTGTGGAACCCGCCGGCGACCGACGGCTTTCTGGCGTGCTTCGACGCACTGTCCGACGCCTACCTGCAGGACGTCGACTGGGAGCCGCGCGCGGCACTGGAGCACCGGGCCGCCGCGCTGCTGCCGGGCCTGTTCCTGGCGCGCGTCGACGGCAAGTCGCCGGTCGAGTACGTCGACCGCGACGCGCAGCGCGAGGCGGTGCGTCGGGTCGCCGGGGCCCTGCTGCGCCGGCCGGTCGATCGCCTGAAGTCGATCGGCGCCGCGTGGCGCGACGAGTTGGGGCGGTGAGCGTGCGCACCATTCGCTCGATCCACGCCCGCCGGGTGTGGGACAGCCGCGGCAGGCCCACGGTCGAGGCCGAGGTGACGCTCGACGACGACGCGCTCGGACGTGCGATCGCGCCGGCCGGTGCGTCCAGGGGCACGCGCGAAGCCTGCGAACTGCGCGACGGCACCGCGCGTTTCGGCGGCCTGGACGTTGGGCGGGCCGTCGCGAACGTCAACGGCGAGATCGCCCGTGCGCTCGCCGGCACCCCGGCCGACGACCAGCCTGCGCTCGATCAGCGCCTGATCGAGCTCGACGGCACGCCGGCCAAGACGCGGCTGGGCGCCAATGCGACGCTCGCCGTGTCGATGGCTGCGGCCCACGCGGTGGCCGCTTCGCGGGGCCTGCCGCTGTATCGTTACCTGGGCGGGCCCGACGCGGCGCTGCTGCCGATGCCGCAGATCCAGATCTTCGGGGGCGGCGCACACGCCGGTCGCCGCGTCGACATCCAGGACTTCATGGTCGTGTGCCCGGGCGCCACGAGCTTCGCCCAGGCGCTGGAGTGGACCGCCGAGGTGTATCGCAGCGCCGGGCTGCTGATGCAGGCGCGCGGCACCCTGCTCGGCGTCGCCGACGAGGGGGGCTGGTGGCCCGCTTTCGACACCAACGAGCAGGCGCTGGAGACGCTCGTTCAAGCCATCGAACACGCCGGTTACGTGCCCGGCGAACAGGTCGCCATCGCGCTGGACGTGGCCGCGTCGGAGTTCGGCCGCCAGGGTCGCTACACGCTCGGGCTGGAGTCGCGCGAGCTGGATTCAGACGGACTGATCGAGCTGCTGCTGCGCTGGATCGAAACCTATCCCGTGGCCTCGATCGAAGACCCGCTGGCCGAGGACGACCCCGAAGGCTTCGTTCGATTCACGCAGGCGGCCGGGCACCGGCTGCAGATCGTCGGCGACGACTTCCTGGTGTCGTCGGCGCCGCTCGTGCGCCAGGCCGGCGCCGTGGGCGCGGCCAACACGGTGCTGCTCAAGCCCAACCAGCGCGGCACGCTGACCGAGACGCTGCAGTGCTGGGACGCCGCACGCACGCTGGGCTACGCGGGCATCGTGTCGGCGCGGTCCGGCGAGACCGAGGACACCACGATCGTGCACCTGGCGATCGGCTGGCAGACCGGCCAGCTCAAGGTCGGCTCGTTTGCGCGCGGCGAACGCATGGCCAAGTGGAACGAGGCGCTGCGCATCGAGGAGCGGCTCGGCGCGCGGGCGCGGTTTGCAGGTGCCGCCGTATTCGGGCGCAATCGGGCAGCCGCGCGCGCGACCCGCTACGCGCTGCCCCCGACGACCCGGTAGCCGTCGGCTCGCCAGCGCAGCATTCCGCCCGCGAGGTTGGCGCACTCGGTGAAGCCCGCCTTGTGCAGGATGACCAGCGCCTGCGCCGATCGCCCGCCCGCACGGCAGACCGTCACCACGGGTCGGCTGCGATCGAGCGTCGCGGCACGGCTGGCGAGTTCGCCCAGCGGAATCAGCCGAGCCGAATCGATGTGTCCCAGCGGGCCGTCGAACTCGGTGGCTTCGCGCACGTCGACGATCTGCACGCGGCCGGCGACCTCTTCCAGGCTCTGCGGCTGGATCTCCCAGATGCCCGCGAACGTGTACGTCAGCGGTGCCCAGGCCGCCGCGTTCGAAGACATCTGCTCGTTGTCGGGCCTGCCGCACACCAGGTTGGCCGGCACGGCGACGTCGATCTGTTTCGGGTGCGGCAGGTTCAGGTTGTTCATGTAGCCGGCGAAGTCGTCCTCGCTGATCTGGCCCCCCAGTCGCGGATTGAAGCGGCGCTCCTCGCGCACGCTGGTCACGGTCAGGCCGCGGTAGTCGTGTCCCGGGTAGAGCAGGCAGTCCTGCGGCAGGCTGAAGATCTGCAGGTGCACCGACTGGTACAACCGGCGCGCGTCGCCCTGCTGGAAATCGGTGCGGCCGCTGCCGCGGATCAGCAGGCAGTCGCCGGTGAAGGCCATGGTCTCGTCGTCGAGCACGAAGGTCAGACACCCGTCGGTATGCCCGGGTGTGGCGCGCACCGTCAGGTGGCGACCGCCGAAGTCGATCCGGTCGCCGTGTGCCAGTCCGCGATCCGCGCCGGTCGCACCGCCCGAGCTGGGCACCGCAATTCGGCTCCCGAACTGGCGCTTCAGCATCCACGCGCCGGTCACGTGATCGGCGTGGGTGTGGGTCTCGAGCGTGTAGCACAGCTGCAGGCCCAGCTCGCCGAGCAGCGCCGCATCGCGGCGCGCCTGCTCGAACACCGTGTCGATCAGCACCGCCTGCGACGTCCGGCTGTCGGCGAGCAGGTACGTGTACGTGGACGACGGCGGATCCACCAATTGCCGGAAGATCAACACGGGAACCTCCTTCAGCGACCCTTGAGCGACGCCTCGTACCGCGCCTTGTTCTCGGCGTTCGGCGGATACAGCCCCGGCAGCGCGGCCCCCTTCTCGACCTCGCCCATGATCCACGTCTCGAGGCGCTCCTGCTCGGTCGCGGTGGCCACCACCTCGTCGAGCAGGCCGGCCGGGATCAGCACCGCACCGTCGTCGTCGACCACGACCACGTCGTCGGGAAACACCGCGACCCCGCCGCAGCCGATCGGCTGCTGCCACGCCACGAAGGTCAGCCCGGCGACCGACGGCGGCGCGGCCACGCCCTGGCACCAGACCGGCAGGCCGGTGCCGGTCACCCCGGCCACGTCGCGCACCACGCCGTCGGTCACGAGCGCGGCAACGCCTCGACGCGCCATTCGCGCGCACAGGATGTCCCCGAAGATCCCCGCGCCGGTGACGCCCATGGCGTCGACGACCGCGATGCACCCGGGCGGCATTGCCTCGATCGCCGCACGCGTGGAGATCGGCGACGACCAGGACTCGGGGGTGGCCAGGTCCTCGCGCGCAGGCACGAAGCGCAGCGTGAATGCCGGTCCGACCCGCCGCGGCTGGCCGGGTCGAAGCGGACGCGTGCCGCGCATCCACACGTTGCGCAGGCCCTTCTTCAGCAGGACCGTGGTCAGCGTGGCGGTCGAGACGGCGGACAGCCGGGCAATGGTGGTGGCGTCGAGGCTCATCGGGTCGTCATCCCTTGGGGGTCGCATGGGTTGCTATTATCGGTCCGATCCGGGCGACAATAGCCGGCTGCATGGACCTTTCGACCCACACCCTCCCCAACGGCCTGACCGTCGCCTCGGTCCGGCTGCCCGGATTCCGGACCGCCGCGATCGCCGTCTTCGTGCGGGCCGGCTCGCGCAACGAGCCCGCGCGCCTGAACGGCCTCGCCCACTTCCTCGAGCACATGGCGTTCAAGGGCACGGCCTCGCGCGACGCCCGGGCGATCGCGATTGCCATCGAGCGGGTCGGCGCGCAGATGAACGCGTACACCGCCAAGGACCACACCGCGTACCACACGGTGCTGCTGTCCGAGCACACCGACGTGGCGCTCGAGGTGCTGGCCGACGTGCTGCGCCGCTCGATCTTTCCGCCCGAGGAAATCGAGCGCGAGCGCGGCGTGATCCTGCAGGAACTCGCCGACGCCGCCGACGACCCGGAAGGCGTCGCGCAGGACGAGTTCGACCTGCGGGCCTTTCCCCGGCAGGCATTCGGGCGCCCGATCCTGGGCAGTCCGCGCGCGGTGCGTGCCGTGAGCCGCGACGACTGCATCGCGTACCAGCAGACCCACTACACCGCGTGCAACATGGTCGTGGTCGGGGTCGGCGGCATCGAGCACTCGCCGTTCCTCGACCAGGTGGCCCGGCACTTCGGCGACCTGCCGCGCGGCGCACCGGTGCCGGCCGATCCGGTGCGCTATGTCGGCGGCTATCGCCACGTCGACGACGACTACGAGCAGACGTCGATCGCGCTCGGCTGGCCGATTCCGGCGCGCACCGACCCGAACTACCCGGTGTTCGAGATGCTCGGCGACCTGCTGGGCGGCGGCATGTCGTCGCCGCTGTTCCAGTCGGTCCGCGAGCAGCGCGGGCTCGCGTACGCGGTCGACGCCTACGCCGAAGGCCACGAGGACTGCGGCACGCTGCTGGTGACCGCCGGCGTCGCACCGCGCAACCTGCGGCTGTTCTTCGACGTCGCCTGCGAGCAGATTGCCGCGCTGACCGACCGGATCGAGCCCGAGGACCTCGAGCGGGCGCGCAACCAGTACCGGACCCACCTGGCCCGACGGCTCGAGCGCCCGCTCGCGCTGGCCGAGTCGATCGCGCGCGACCTGTTCCTTCACGGCCGCGTGGTGCCGATCGACGAGACCCTGTACCGGTCGCAGCAGATCGACGACGCGGCGCTGCGTGCGGCAGCGACCGAGATGCTGCGCGCCAAGCCGACGCTGGTACTGGTGGGTCGCGCCGGGCGCGGGGACCACCACGAGGCGGTGCGCCGCCGGCTGGCGCGATGAGTGTTCAACGACAGGTTGACGTGACGGGCGCGCGATGACCGACGCAATGGACCGGGCGGCCGGCGATCCGCCGCTCGAGCCCGCGGTGCCCGCCGCCTCGCCCACGGCGACCAGCGGCGACCTGTACCGGGCGCTGTGGCACTACGCCGAGGGCAAGCGGGCGTCGATCTTCTGGGGCGCTGCGCTGCTGGTCGGCGCCGAACTGCTGCGGCTTTCGGTGCCGTTCCTGGCGGCCCAGGCCATCAACGCGCTGCAGACCGGCGGCTTCGACGCGATGGACAAGGCGGCCCGCTGGGTCGGGCTGATCTTCCTGGCCAGCACAGGCGCGTGGGCCCTGCACGGCCCGGGCCGGGTGCTGGAGCGCAACGTCGCGATCCGCGTGCGCGAGAACCTCGCCGACACGCTCAACGCACGGCTGCTGGCGCTGCCGCTCGCGTGGCACGAACAGCACCACTCGGGCGAGACGATCCACCGCGTCAACCAGAGCACCGGCGCCCTGTACGGGTTTGCGCAGAGCCAGTTCATCTACCTGCAGAACCTCGTGAACGTGGTCGGCCCGATCATCGCGCTGATGCTGATCTCGCTGCAGGTCGGCGTC
>CAYGZN010000200.1:0-6115 GCA_964354355.1 uncultured Burkholderiaceae bacterium
GGGGACACATCCAGGCAGTCCGGCATCACGCGCGCGCCGCCAAATCCCGCCACGCGCCGCGCACCGTTCGCACGGGCGGTGTCCTCGACGATCTCGCGCACGCTCTCGGCCAGCGACATTTCATGCATCTTCGAACTCGACCCGGCACTCGACACAGGGGTCCAGGGAATCTACCAGCAAGCGGGTGCGGCGCCGCAGCGCATCAAGGTCGTGCGCAGGGGTATCGCGCAGCGCCGCCGCCAGCGCGCCGGCAGGATGGAAGTTCCATTCGGTGGGCGCGACGATGCGGTAGTGCGCGGTGCGGCCCTGCACCAGGCGCAGCCGGTGCATCAGCAGCCCGCGGGCGTTCTCGACCCAGGCCAGGCCGCTGCCGTCGGCCAGCGTCACGGCACCGAGCGCGGCGTGGCCGCGGCCCGCCAGCAGCAGCGCCAACTCGCGCAGCCGCGCCACGAAGCGCGCCGCAACGCGCGAGGTGCAGCGTTGCCCCAGCGCCTGCAGCAGCGGGTCCGACTGCAGCCTGGCGAGCGCCCCGGTCTCGGCCGGCGCGCCGTGCCAGACGGGCCGGCGTGCGAATTCGGGGTCGGCATCGGCGGCCCGTGCCAGTTCGTCGAGCGCGCTCGACGCTGCCGGCGTGGGCAGCAGCGGCACCGCGGTCATCGCGTGCCCCGGATCGGCGCCGGCCGCTGCGTCGCTGTCGAGCGCGTGGCGCACGAAGCGCGCCGTGGCGGTGCGTCCCGGGTTTGCCCAGCGTTCCAGCTCCGCCAGGGTCTGCAGCGCGAGCCACTCCTGGGCCGAGGTGCCGAAGGCAGCCGCCGCGATGGCGCCGCCCGAGCCGCCGATCGGTGCTGTCAGCGCGCCGCGCGCGGCCGCGACGGCGGCCTCGCCGGGTTGCTCGCCGAGGGCCTTGGGCCATTCCAGCAAGGTGCGCCAGGCGGTCTCGCGCAGCGTTTCGGCCGACACCGATTCCCGCGCCTGCGCTAGCTGGTTCGCGTCGACCGGCTCGCCCGCGGCGGCCGCGCAGGCCAGCTCGGCGGCCGCGGCCTGGGACCGGGCGCAGATCGAGTACAGGCGCGGCACCATGGCCACGGCTTCGGCACGACTGCGTCCCGACAGGAGGTCGCGCGCGATGTCGGGCCGGGACGAGGCGACGCGCACCTGTGCGACGCGCCCGCCGTCGACCCGCAGGCCGACCCGCAGTGCGCCTTCAGGGCCCACGGTCGGTGTGGCGGCGCTGGCCGAACAGGAAGTCGCGTTTGCTCATCGGCCCTGCCGCCGCGGCCGCGGCGGCAGGCGCCGGCGCGAGGGGCTGGGCGGCCGCCAGGCCCGTCTCGCCCGCCTCGCGGTGCGCCGCGTCGAACAGCGCCTCCAGCGCGGCCCGGGCGGTGTCGCGCGCGACGGCGTGGTCGTCGAAGTCGGACATCGGCGAGAACAGCGAACAGGCCTGGTAGTCGCCGATCGTCGCCTCGTGTCCGCCGATGAACTCGAACACCCCCGCGGGGAACACATAGTGCCGGGTGGCGCCGACGGCGATCGGCTGCCAGCGCGCCACGACGCGCGGCATCAGCCACAGGTTCATGAACCACGGCGTGACCAGCACGCCGAGCCAGTCCTCGTCCCACGGGCGAAAGCCCACCGCCTCGACCGACAGCGCGGGGTTGAGGATCGGCACGCCGGCCATCCGGTGCCGGGCGATGTGGCGAAAGGTGGTTTCCAGCGCCGCATCCGGGCAGGGCCGCTGCGCCGGCGGTTGCGCACACTCAGTCATCGAGCACCAGGAAGTCCTGCTTCTGGGCCGAGCAGTTGGGGCAGGTCCAGTGTGCGGGCAGCTCGGCGAAGGGCGTGCCGGGCGGGATCTGCCAGACCTCGTCGCCCTTGGCCGGGTCGTACACGCTCCAGCAGATCTTGCATTCCAGCCGCGTGTTCGGGCCGAACGCCGGGTGGCCGCCGGCGGAGTCACCCATGGCCGTCACGCGGCGGCGATCGAATCGCTCATCCACTGGACCAGCTCGGCCAGCCGCCCGTGGCTCTCGAGCAGGTCTTCGCGCGCGGCGACGGCCACCTCGGGCATGGCCACGACCTCGATCGTGTTGAGGATCAGCGTCTGCATGTTGTTGAAGTACTGCACGCGCCAGACGTGGCGCGCGGCGGTGCTGCTGATGCGGCAGTTGCCGAAGCCGCGCGACAGGATCACCACCGTGCCGCCATCGAGCACACGGTCGATGTGCACGATGTCCTCGGGCGACAGCGGCAGCAGCGTCAGGTTGATGACGTGCGCCGGCACGTCCTGGGCACAGCGGTCCATCGCGGCCTGCAGCTCGTGCACCAGCGCGGGCACGTTCATCGCGCCGGCGGGCAGCGGCATCGCGCGCAGTTGCGTCGCGGCCCCGTCGCGGGCCAGCCGGCCCACCACCTGCGGAATGGGTGCGGCGAGCAGGTAGTCGTGCAGCAGCGCGCCGCCGACGTCGAAGTGCTGCTCGCGCCAGACGCCGGAGAACACGCTTTCCTGAACGCGGATTTCGTGGTCCGCCTGCACGATCGCGGCGACTTCGCCCTCGCCCAGCGTTTCGTTCAGCACGCGCAGCGCGTCGGGCGCCAGGCCCGCCAGGTCGAGCGCGGGCGGCTCGCCGCCGTGCTCCAGCCAGGCGCCGAAGTGGCGCAGGAAGGCCGCCAGCACGTCGCGCGCGCCGGCCACGTCCGCACCCGCACCCGGCTCGGGCACGCGCGGCATCTCGAAGGTGCTCATCTCGCGCGGCATCGGCATGTAGTCGACGGCGTCGTCGGGCTCGGGCATCAGGCTGCGGATGGGGATGCTCACGGGGCGCATGCGGTGCTCCTCGGTCTCAATGGCACGACGCCGCGGGGTCGGCCCCGGCAGCGCGCACCGGGATGCCGACGCTCGGCGGCCGGCTCGGCGCGGCTGCCAGCAGGCGCTCGAGCTCGCCGACATAGACGTCCCAGTCGCGGATGCCGTCCACCGCGCCCAGGTACTGCCCGTCGCGCAGCATGACGAAGGCCGGCCAGCGGGCAAAGCCGAAGCGCGGGGCCAGCAGGCGCGACGCCGCGGGCGGCAGCAGCGCCACGCGAAAGGCGTCGCGGCGGCTCGCATGCAGCTCGGGCACGATCACCGCCAGGTCGAGCGTCTCCTTGAATCGGTCGGGGTCCTCGGCAAAGACCACCATCGCGGCGCCGGGCTGGGCGGCCCAGTCCTCGAAGGCCGTCACGTCGTGCAGCACCGACGCGCCGGTTTCCGCGACCAGGCGGGCAAACAGCGGGTGCAGGGCGGGCGTTGCGGCCGCTGCCGTCGTCGCAGTCATGTCGGGGCCTTTCGCAGGTGGGCGGGCAGTTCGGGTACGCGATCGACCAGGTCCGCGAAGTATGCATCGACCGTGCCCTCGCCGCGCAGCACGGCGGCCAGCGCCTGGCGGGCGGCGCGGGCCTGGGCGGCCTCCTCGTCGCTGAGCACCTGTCGCGCCGTGCCCAGGAAGCCCAGCACCCAGGTGCCCACCGGCTGTTCGCCCACGAGCATCATGTCCAGCTGCTCGCGGTGGCCATCGGCCTCGCACCAGGCCAGATGGCCATGGGTCCGGACCACCCGCAGCGGCAGGCCGATGCACATCAGCGCTTCACCTGGGCGAGGAAGCGCGCATCGCCGATGCGACACGCCTCGCGCTCGGATGGGCGTCCGGCTTCATAGTCCTGCAGCGCCAGCGCGCCGGGGCTCAGGCCGTCTTCGGGCGGCGCATCGCGCGGCACGGTCTCGATGCCCCAGGCCTGCAGTTCGGCCACGGCCAGGTCGACCGCCTCGTCCAGCCGCGCGCGCACCGCCGGGCTGAGGCTGCCGCCGAGATCGTCGAGCACGTCGGGCTGCACGCCGATCAGCGTGATCCGCTCGGGGAAGCGGCCGCGCAGGCGCGCCAGCGACAGCAGCTCCTGGAAGGTGGCCTGGTGCAGGCTCATCTTGGTGTCGGACCAGGCCGGCACGTCGGCATCGCGGAAGATGCGCAGCGTGCCGGGCGCAAGCCTGTAGTCGATGGCGTCGAGCACCAGCACGCGGTCGGCGTCGCAGACGTGGTCCAGCAGGTACATGCCCTGCGTGCCGCCATCGAGCAGCGACACACCGTGCGGCAGTTCATAGCGCTGGTGCAGCGCCTCGACGCAGCGCACGCCGAAGCCCTCGTCGGCCCACAGCACGTTGCCGATGCCCAGCACCAGCACCCGCGGCGGCGCCCCGTCGGGCCCCGGCGACACCCCGTCGGGCCCCGGCGACGCCGTCCCGGGGCTCACTTGCTCGGCACCCGCCAGCCGTTGATCATCGTGCTGATGACCGTCTCGCCGGACATGATGTCCTCGCGCACCACCATGTAGAGGTGAACGATGGTGAAGATCACCAGGTACCACATGCCCAGGTGGTGCAGCGTGTGCACGTTCTGGCTGTAACCCAGCAGCGGCAGCACCCACGACGAGAACATCTTGTACGCCCAGCTGTTCATGCCCAGGCCTTCGCCGTACAGCGCGAAGCCGGTGCAGATCATGAACACCGTGCCCAGCACGTACATGAAGAACATCGCCGCCATGGCCAGCGGGTTGTGCCCCAGCCAGGGCTGCACCTCGCGCCGCAGGAACAGGTAGTGCATCGTCTGCTTGATGAACCCGCTCCACCACGACGGCGTGAGCATCTTCAGCGGCACCAGGAAGATCTCGCGCGAATAGCGGTTGCCCACGAAGGCCCAGACCACCCGCAGCACGAACGTGACGGCGAACAGATAGGCCGCCGCGAAGTGCGCCCAGCGGATGTAGCCGAACATGAAGTGGTCGTAGGCCTCGCCGCCGATCGACGGCGGCGGCGAGCCGATCAGGTAGCCGGTGATGGCCAGCACCACCATGCACGTGGCCATGATCCAGTGCCAGATGCGAACCGGCGCCTCCCAGACGTAGGTCGGCAGGATCCTGCGATGCGTCGTCGTGCCCATGATCGTCTCCCGGGTGTTCAACGAACCGTGACGCGCGTGATTTCGTCACCTTCGGGCGACATCACGTGGGTGGCGCAGGCCAGGCAGGGGTCGAAGCTGTGGATCGTGCGCAGGATCTCCAGCGGCTCGTCGGGCTTGGCCATCGGCGTGTTCATCAGCGAGGCCTCGTAGGCGCCGATCTGGTTCTTGGTGTCGCGCGGGCTGGCGTTCCAGGTGGTCGGCACCACGCACTGGTAGTTGTCGATGCGCGTGTCCTTGATCTTGATCCAGTGGCCGAGTGCGCCGCGCGGCGCCTCGCAATAGCCGGCGCCCTGGGCCGCCGCGGGCCAGGTGCCGGGTTCCCAGCTGTCGACGTTGGCGGTCGAGAAGTCGCCGGCCTTGAGGTTGGCCATCAGCTTGTCGAAGAAGTAGCGCATCTTGTGCGCCGCCCAGGATGCTTCCAGCCCACGCGCCGCCGTGCGCCCGAGCGTCGAGAACAGCGCCGGCAGCGGCACGTCGAGCTTCTTGAGCACCATGTCCACCGGTTCCTTGAACTCGGGCCTGCCCATCGCGTAGCCGATGACGTAGCGGGCCAGAGGGCCGACTTCCATCGCGTTGCCGCGCCAGCGCGGCGACTTGACCCACGAGTACTTGGCGCTCTCGTCGAGCTGGTCGATGGCCGTGGGCGTGCCCTTGATGCCCTTGCCGAGCACGAAGCTCGCTTCGGTGACGCCGTCGAAGGGGTGCAGCCCCTTGGTTTCGTCGGCGTACTTGTACCAGCTGTGCGCCACGAACTCCTGGATCTGCGCCGGGTCCTTCAGGTCCACCGGGAGCACCTCGGCGAGCTTGCCATTGATGATGGCGCCGCGCGGCATCAGCAGGCTCTTGTTGCTGTCGTCGTTGGCGATGTCCGGAAACTCGCCGTAGGACAGCAGGTTCTGGCCCGAGATGCCGCCGCCGATGGCGCCCCAGTCCTTGTAGAACGACGCGATGGCCAGCAGGTCCGGGATGTAGACGTTGTCGATGAAGGCGATCGTGTTGTCGATGACCTTCGACACCATGTTCAGCCGTTCCTTGTTGATGCCGCCGATGCCGTCCATGTTGATCGAGCACGGCACGCCGCCGACCAGCCAGTTCGGGTGCGGGTTCTTGCCGCCGAAGATGGT
>CAYGZN010000201.1:0-6102 GCA_964354355.1 uncultured Burkholderiaceae bacterium
ATCCTTGCCGCGATCGAACGCCACCGCGAGCGGCTCGCGCAGCTCAGGCCCCGTGTGCTGGTCGGCGAGTTCGGCGGTGCCTGCGGCACGCTGGCCTCGATCCAGCGCGGCGCCATGGAAACTCAGGCGGGCCTGATGCAGGAACTCGGGCTGGGCCAGCCCGTCATCGCATGGCACACCGTGCGCGACAGCATCGCCGAAGTCGGGTGCTTCCTCGGGCTGGTCGGCGGCACGCTCGGCAAGATCGCGATGGACGTGAAGCTGATGATGCAGACCGAGGTCGGCGAGGTCTACGAGCCCTATGCGCACGGCCGGGGTTCGTCGAGCACGATGCCGCAGAAGCGCAACCCGATCTCCAGCTGCTACATCCACGCCGCGGTCAGCGTCGTGCGCCAGCACGCGGCCGCACTGATGGACGCGATGATCGCCGACCACGAGCGCTCGACCGGGCCGTGGGAGATCGAGTGGATCTCGCTGCCCGAGACCTTCTGCCTGATGGCCGGCGCGCTGAAGCAGACCCGCCACGTGCTCGAGGGCCTGGAGGTGGATGCCGCGAAGATGCGCGCCAACATCGACGTGACCCACGGCCTGGTGATGTCCGAAGCCGTGATGATGGGGCTGGGCCCGCACATCGGCCGCGAATACGCGCACGACCTGGTCTACGACATCTGTCGCGAGGCGATCCGGCTGAACCGCCCGCTGCTGGACCTGCTCGCGGAACATCCCGAGATCGGCCGGCACCTGGACCGGCCGGCGCTCGCCAGGCTGTGCGATCCGGCCAACTACCTGGGCCAGGCCGGCGTGATGGTCGATCGGGTGCTGGCGAGTGTGAAGGCCTGAGAGCCGTGCGGAGTTTCGCCGGGATTGCCACGGCGTCGATCGCCGGCGGATGTGCGCACGTCGACGACGTCGGCCCGCGGGCCGCGGTGACGTCGCCGTCGCGGCACGCGGGCTAAACTGCCCGCCATCTCCCGCGAGGAAACGAGTCCGTGCGCACGCGCGTTCGATCATTGCTCGGCTACACGCTTGCGGCCGTTGGGACGCTGATGGTGCTGCTGCTGGCCGGTGGCGCCTACGTCGCCCTCGTCGGCGTCACCGTGGAGGCTCCCGGACTGCGCGATCGGCTCGCTGCCGAACTCGCGGACCGCCTGGGACGAGCCGTATCGTTCGACGGCACAGTCAGCCTGCACCTTTCCGCCGACCCGTGGGTTCGCGTGCAGGGTCTGCGCATATCCGACCCGCCCGACTTCGGCTCCGGCGACTTCGTGCAAGTGGGCGAGGCACGTCTGGCTCTGGACCTGAAGCCTCTGCTGACGCAGCGCGTGCTGCACGTCCGCGATCTGTCAGGTGGCGACGTGCGGGTGAATCTGCGCAGCCGGCCCGATGGGCGCAACAACTGGACGTTTGCGATCGCTGCGGGCAGGGGTCCAACGCGCCCCGGTGACGAACCCGCGTCGCCGGCCGCGAACGGACCGTCAGCGACTGCCGCAAACGGACCGTCAGCGCCTGCCGCAAACGGACCGACGGCGCCGGGTGGCGCGCCTGCGGCGTGGGCGATGGCCGGCGTCCACCTGCCGAGCATCTCGCTGCGCCGCCTGACGATCGAGTACGACGCCGGCGACGGGCGGCCGCACTTCTTCGACCTGGACTCGATGGACGCGCAGGCTCAGCGCGGGGGCGCGCTGCAGGCGGTGCTGCGCGGCACGGTCGAGAAGCGCTTTCCCTACGAGCTCACGGTCGACGGGGGTCCGCTCGGCGACCTGCCGTGGCTGGGGGCGCGCCTGGATTCACCGTGGCCGCTGGTGCTGGACCTGTCGTTCCTGGGCTCCGCGCTGCGCGTGGAGGGGCAGGTTGCGCGCGCACCCGAAGGCGTCACCGGACAACTCGTGTTCGGCCTCGGCACGCCGGACCTGTCGGAAATCGAGCGACTGCTCGGCGCCGAGCTGCCCAGGGTCGGTGCGACCGCGATCGCCGGCACGATCGTCGTCGAGCCGGACCGCGTGTCGCTGAAGTCGCTGGTCGGCTCGATGGGCCAGACCGCGCTGACCGGGAATCTGGAGCTCGTGCGCGGCCCGATCCGCCCGCGTGTCACCGGCGCGCTGGCGCTGCCGACGCTGGACATGCGCCCGTTCCTGCGGCAGGAGGTCAAGCCCGACGCAGCGCCGGCCCTGACGCTGGCGCAGTGGTATCGCGACATCGCCCAGGCGCACTTCAGCCTCGCCGACCTCACGCGCACCGACGTGGACGTGGAGCTTCGGGTCGATCACTGGCTGAGCCTGCCGGGCGATGTCAGCGACGCCGTCGTGCGCCTGCAGATCGACGCCGGCCGACTGAGCGCGCCGATCCGCGCGTCGGTGGCCGGTGTCGTGCTCAGCGGCGACCTGCGCGCAGACGGTGCGGCGGCGACACCGAGTTTCGAGCTGACGCTGGGTGCGCGCGACTCCGGCCTGGGCGACCTCGCCGAGCTGCTGTTCGGCCTGCGCGGGCTGAACGGTGCGCTGGGCGGATTCGCGCTGCGCGCGGCGGCCGAGGGCGACGAGGTCGGCGAGCTGGTGCGCAGCCTCGACGTGCGGGTGGTGGTCGCACGCGCCGGACTGACCTATGGCAACCCGGTGAGCCGCTCGGGCGCTGCGGACCCCGACGCACGACCGGTTGCGTTCGGGCTGGACTCGCTGGTGCTGACCCTCCCGGCAGGCCGTCCCCTGTCGGTGCAGGTCCAGGGGTCCCTGCTGGAGCAGCCGCTGTCGGCGACGCTGCACGG
The DNA here is from genome assembly GCA_964354355.1 of uncultured Burkholderiaceae bacterium. GTDB lineage: Bacteria > Pseudomonadota > Gammaproteobacteria > Burkholderiales > Burkholderiaceae_E > CAYGZN01. The sequence goes on from CAYGZN010000201.1 coordinate 2,762, forward strand.
CGCGCCGCTCGAGGCGCTGATGTCCGGCGTCACGCCGATCGATGCGTCGGTGGTTTCGCGCAGCCTGCGCGCGCACGTGCGCGGCACGCTCGACGCGCCCTCGGCCACGACCGGACCGGACCTGGCGTTCTCCGTCAAGGCCGATCGTGCGGCCGACGCCACGCGCTGGCTGAAGCTGCAGGCCGGTGCGAGCCTGCCGCTGGCGATCGAGGGCAAGGCGCGCTGGCGTGCCGCGGAGTGGGCCGTTTCGGACACGACGCTGCGTCTCGGGCGCAACGTGCTGGCGTTGGACCTGAGCCAGACCCGGCCGCGCGTCACACCGCCGGCGCCGCGCGGCCAGGCCGTGCGCGCCGGCAGGGCCGCGCTGGATGGCAGGGCCTCTGCCGCGCCGCGGCCGCTGCTGACCCTTAGGCTGGCCGCCGACACGCTCGACCTGGGCGAGCTCGATTCGGTGGTTCCACGGGCGCCGTCGCCCAGCGCGCCAGCGCGGGCGGTGCTGGACATTCCGATCCTTCCGGCAGGCATCGACCTGTCCGATGCGGACGTTCAGGTCACGGTCCAGCGGGTGGCCGGCAGCGCGCTCGACGTGTCCGACCTGCGTTTCGAGGCGCAGATGCGCGACGGCCAGCTGCTGGCTTCACCGTTCTCGGCCAAGGTGCTCGGTGCGAGCTTCGACGGGGCGATCGCGCTGGACCTGCGCGGCGCGGAGCCGCGCGCAGAGCTTTGGCTGGGCGCCGAAGGAGTGGACGTCGGACAAATGCTTCGGCGACTGGCGCTGGCGCAGACGATCGAGGCGTCGGCCGGCCGCCTGGTGGTGCACGGCGTTGCGCGTGGCAGCCGGCTCGGCGATCTGCTGGTGCGCTCGGAGCTGCTCGGCGAGATCACCGCCGGGCGCGTGGCGCTGCGCGACCGCAACACCGGCGCGCGCGCCGACATCGCGCTGGACAAGGGCACGCTGCGTGCCGACGCGGGCGCGCCGTTGCGCCTGTCGCTCGACGGCGGGCTCGACGGTGTGCCGATCGGCATCGAGCTGCAAAGCGGCACGCTGGTCGAGCTGGCACAGACCGACCGGCCCGTGCCGTTCGCACTGCGTGCGACCACCGCGCAGGCGACGCTCAGGATCGATGGCCGGCTGGCCCGGCCGGTGACTGACCGGGCGGCGACCTTCGCGCTGAACCTGGAGGGCCCCCGCGTGGACTCGCTCAGCCGGCTCGCGCGGGTGTCGCTGCCGCCGTGGGGTCCGTATGCGCTGTCGGGCCGGCTCGCGGTCTCCAACCGAGGCTACGAAGTCGCCGACATGTCGCTGCGCGTGGGCCGCAGCGAACTGCGCGGTCGCGGCAGCCTGGACACGACCGTCGCGCCACCGCGCATCGACGTGCTGCTCGAGTCGCCGACGGTCCAGCTCGACGACTTCCGGCTCGGCGACTGGTGGCCGGTCGAGCGCAAGCCCGCGGCCGCGTCGGCGCCGATGACGGTCGAGCAGGTTCGAGCGCGGGCCCTGGAGGCCAGCGAGCAGGCCGGCCGGCTGCTCAGCCCGGAGGTCCTGCGCCGCCAGGACGCGTCGCTGGTGGTGCGCGTCGAGCGGGTGCAGTCGGGGGCGGACACGCTGGGTAGCGGCTGGCTGATTGCGAAGGTCGAGCAGGGGCGGGCCGACGTCGGGCCGGTGCAGGTCGACGTGCCTGGCGGACGCGCGTCGCTGTGGTTGAGCTACGCGCCGACCGAACGCGACGTGGCGGCCCAGGTGCGGGTCAAGGTGGACGCCTTCGACTACGGGGTGCTGGCGCGGCGCATCATGCCCAAGACCGACCTGCGGGGCCTGTTCAGCCTGGACGTCGACGTATCCGGGCGCGCGCCGACGCTGGCGCGCGTGATGGAGCACGGCCAGGGAACGATCGATTTCTCGGTGTGGCCCGAGAACCTGCGCGCGGGCGTGTTCGACCTGTGGGCTGCCAACCTGTTCGTGGCGCTGGCCGAGCGCGTCGACCCATCGAGCTCGTCGAAGGTCAACTGCGCCATCGGCCGATTCGTGCTGTCCGACGGCGTGCTGACCGAGCGCCAGATCCTGCTCGACACGACGCGGGTGCGGGTGCAGGGCAAGGGCCAGGTGGCGTTTCGCGACGAGCGCGTCGAGCTCAAGCTGCAGCCGCGGCCGAAGCAGGCCCAGTTCTTCAGCCTGGCCACGCCGATCGGCGTGCAGGGCAGCTTCCGCGACTACCGGATCGGCGTCGACGCGGCGGACGTGCTCGCGACGCTCGGCAGCTTCGCGACCTCGCTGCTGTGGGTCCCCGTGCAGAAACTCGCCGGCGACGAGGTGCCCGCCGACGGGCGCGACGTGTGCCGGCGCGCGGACCTGCCCTGACCGCGGCGTGCGAGGCGGCTACAGCACCCGATTGAACCAGGCCAGCGACAGCATCGCCGACAGCACCGCCAGCGCGGCTGCCGCGGCGATGAACAGCGCCGTCACCTCGGTCTGGCGCTTCTCGAACACGAAGCGCGAGTTCAGCGTCGAATAGATCTGGCGCAGGTCGCTGGCGCTGCCGGCCTTGAAGTACTCGCCGTGGGTCAGTCGCGACACCGACTTCAGCGTCTCCTCGTCGAGTCCGACGCGCATCTGCATGCCCTCGCTGCGCACCACGTCCCCGCGCGCGCTGCCGATGCCCACGGTGTAGACGCGCACGCCGCGATCGGCCGCCAGCTTGGCGGCCGCCATCGGGTCGGGGCCGGTATTGGTCTGGCCATCGGTCAGCAGGACGATCACGGCCGACGCATACGAGCCGGGCGCGGCCTTTGCGGCGGGCTCGGGATCGGGCCGCGCGCCGTCGTTGCCCTTGTCCGGCGCGCCGCCCCGCTTGCCGTCGCGCCGCGGTTCGCCACCCGGCGCAGCGCGCGGCGCTCGCGGCCCGTCGCGCTGCGACTCCAGCGAGCGGATCTCGATGCCTTCACCGGGAAACAGCGTGGCCAGCGCGATCACGATGCCGCTGCCGACGGCAGTTCCCCGTTGCGGCTGGAACCGCTCGATCGCCGCGAGCACGTCGTCGCGGTTCTCGGTGGGCGGCTGCACCAGGGCCGCAGTCCCCGCGAAGGACACCACCCCGATGCGCGTGCTGCGCGGCTGTTCGGCGATGAACGCGCGTGCCGCGGCCTGCGACGCGGCGAGCCGGTTCGGCTCGAGGTCGGTGGCCCGCATGCTGCCCGAGACGTCCATCGCAAGAATCACGGTCTCGTACTGGGACGGTAGGGTGACCACGGCGGCCGGTCGCGCCAGCGCGGTGATCAGCAGGGCCAGCGCCGCCGCGAAGATGGCCGGTGGCACGTGGCGGCTCCAGCCGCGGCGCGGGCCC
>CAYGZN010000202.1:0-6096 GCA_964354355.1 uncultured Burkholderiaceae bacterium
GCGGCGGGCGACTGGTGCAGGGCCGGCTGCCCAAGACGCTGCGCGTCGACACGCTGCTGCCCGATTCGACCGGGCGCTTTCCCTGGGGCGGCCACCTGGGCCTGCGCATGCTGCAGCCGGTCATTGCGCAGATCGAGGCCAGTGCCAGCACGCTGGTGTTCACGAACACCCGTTCGCAGGCCGAACTGTGGTACCAGGCGATCCTGGAGGCGCGCCCGGACTGGGCGGGCCTGCTCGCGCTGCACCACGGCTCGCTCGACCCGTCGGTGCGCGAGTGGGTCGAAGGCGGCCTCAAGGCCGGCCGGCTCAAGGCGGTCGTGTGTACGTCGAGCCTGGACCTGGGCGTGGATTTCTCGCCGGTCGAGCGCGTGCTGCAGATCGGCAGCGCCAAGGGCGTCGCGCGGCTGCTGCAGCGTGCGGGCCGCTCCGGGCATTCACCGGGGCGCCCGTCGCGGGTCACGCTGGTGCCGACGCACGCGCTGGAGCTGCTCGAGGCGGCGGCCGCGCGCGACGCGGTGGCGGCCGGGCGCATCGAGCCGCGCGCGTCGCCGTGCCGGCCGATGGACGTGCTGGTGCAGCACCTGGTCACCATCGCGCTGGGCACCGGCTTCGTGCCCGACGAGCTGCTGGCCGAGGTCCGCGGCTGCCACGCCTATCGCGGGCTGACCGACGCGCAGTGGGCCTGGGCGATCGACTTCGTGACCCGCGGCGGCGATTCGCTGACCGCCTACACCGAATACCGGCGGGTCGTGCCGGACGCGGCGGGCGTCATGCGCGTGCCCGACGCGACGATCGCGCGGCGCCACCGGATGTCGATCGGCACCATCGTGGCCGACGCCGCAGTCCAGGTGGCCTGGCTCGGCGGTGGGCGGATCGGCACGATCGAGGAGTCCTTCGTCGCCCGTCTTCACCCCGGCGACCACTTCCTGTTCGGCGGGCGGCTGCTCGAGCTGGTGCGGGTGCACGAGATGACCGCCTACGTCAAGCGTGCGACGACCCGGCGCGGCGCGGTGCCGCGCTGGGCCGGGGGGCGCATGCCGCTGTCGGGCGAGCTCGCCGAAGCGATGCTGGCGCGCCTGCAGCGCGCCGCGGCGGGCGAGTTCGACGGCGCCGACATGCGCCTGCTCGAGCCGCTGCTGCGCCTGCAGCAGGCGTGGTCGCAGCTGCCGATGCCGGGCACGCTGGTGGCCGAGACCCTGCGCTCGCGCGAGGGCCACCACCTGTTCCTGTATCCATTCGCCGGGCGGCACGTGCACCTCGGGCTCGCGTCGCTGCTGGCCTGGCGGGTCTCGCGGCACGCTCCGGCCACGTTCTCGATGGCGGTCAACGACTACGGCCTCGAGCTGCTCGCGCCCGAGCCGGTCGACTGGTCGGGGCTCGAAGGCGGTGCGCTGCTGACCGACGACGGCCTGCTCGAGGACGTGCTGGCCAGCCTCAACTCGGGCGAGCTCGCGCAGCGCCGCTTTCGCGAGATCGCACGCGTCTCGGGGCTGGTGTTTCAGGGATTCCCCGGCGCGCCCAAGGGCACGCGCCAGCTGCAGGCGTCCTCGAGCCTGTTCTTCGAGGTGTTCCGCCGGCACGACGCGGACAACCTGCTGCTCGGCCAGGCGCACGCCGAAGTGCTCGAGCAGGAGCTGGAGATCGGCCGCCTGCGCGAATGCCTGGCGCGGATGCGCGGCCAGCGCCTGCAGCACGTCGTGCTGCAGCGGCCCACGCCGTTCTCGTTTCCGCTGCTGGTCGAGCGCCTGCGCGAGCGGCTCACCACCGAGAAGCTCGCCGACCGCGTCGCGCGGATGGTGCGCGAGCTGGAGGAGGCCGCTACGACCGGCCCCGCCCCAGTCCGATCGGTGCCGGCGCCAGGTTGACGATCCGGCTGAACAGCCCGCGGAACTCCTCCGAGGGCGTGTGGCCGGTCAGCGGGTCCTTGTTCTCGGCGAACGCGGCGTCGACGTGCTCCCAGTCCTCGGGCGTCAGCACCCGGGCGGCCAGCGGCAGGATCTCGCGCTCCTCGGTGTCCATGTGCTGCAGGTAGTGGTCGATGAACCGCTCGACCGCCTGCACGAAGGCCGGCATTCGCGACGCGCCGAGCTGCTCGTATTCCAGCAGCTGCATCACCAGTCGCGCGACCGTGTCCTCGCCGCGGGCGTGCTCGGCGTCGAGCCGGTCCAGCGTGGCGGCGGCCTCCTGGCTGCGCCGGCGCAGCGCCTTGAACAGCAGCTCGGATTCCTTCGGATGGTGCAGCCGCTCGGGGAACGCATGGATGTAGTACAGGATCGCGCGCAGCACGTCGAAGTCCGGCTCGTGGCCCTTGTCGCGGATGTCGCGCACCAGGTAGCGCAGCGCGCTGAGCATGCCCGCCAGCGCGCGGTGCTCGTCGTGGATGACGTCCAGTGCCCGTGTGCGCATCGTGCTCTCCCCCCGACCGTTAGAATCGATAGTATGGAGTCGAATCGCGCGTTCATGGAACCGATCGCCCTCGAACCGTCGCAAGGCCCGATGTCCGGCCCGACCGCGGCCGGATCGACGGCACCGGCCGCCAGCGGGTTGGGCGAGTCCGGGTCGTTTCTCGGCATGCAGGTCCCGGGGTCGGTCGAGCGCGACTGAGCGATGCCGACGATGCCCGGCTGGCTGCTGGGGGGACTGGCCACCGCGGTGCTGGTGCTGCACGCAGGCTTCGTCGTCTTCGTCGTCGCCGGTGGCGCGCTGCTGCGGCGCTGGCCGCGGCTGGGCTTCGCGCACCTGCCGGCCGCGGTCTGGGCCGCGGCGATCGAGTTCAGCGGCGGCGTGTGCCCGCTGACGCCGCTGGAGAACACGCTGCGTCACGCCGCGGGACAGCAGGGCTACGACGGCGACTTCGTTGCGCACTACCTGCTTTGGACCCTGTACCCCGAAGGGCTGACCCGCGAAACGCAGGTCTCACTCGGCTTCGGCGTGGTCGTGCTCAACGTATTCGCCTATGCGTGGGCCTGGCGTGCGTGGCGCTCGCGCAGCGGGACTCGCCGCGCGCGCTGATGGCGGGCTGCGCTACACTGGCCCATCCTTGGGTCATCCCCGTGCGGACCGTCATGAGCGCCGTCGTCGAGCCCGCCCGCGACGCGATCCGTGCGCAGGCGATGCTGCACCACGCGTGGTTCCTGGGCCTGCAGCTGATGGTCTCGACACGCAAGGGGCCCGAGGCGGTCGGCGAATGGATGTTCCGCCTGTTCCGCCGGCAGCACCTGGAGAAGTTCCTGTCCAGCTTCGACAAGCTCGGGCTGGCCGGGCTGCCGCACGCGGTGGCGTGCGCGCGTTACCACGTGCTGTCCAACGCCATCGGCGGCGTCGCGGTCGAGTACGTCGCCGAGTCCGACACCAAGGCGTGGGTGCGTTTTCGCTACCCGCGCTGGATGTACGACGGTCCGGTGATCTGCGGCGTGCCGGTCCAGGCCAGTCGCGGTTTCCTGCGCGGCTGGTACGCGCACAACGGCGTGTCGCTGGGCAACCCGCGGCTCGGCTTCGTGTGCGTCAGCGAGGACATGACCGGCGAATTCGGGCTGTGCGGCTATTTCCGCGAGTTCGACCACGCGCTGGCCGAGCACGAGCGGCTGCAGTTCGCGCGACACGAGCGGCCGCCGCCGTTCGACGCGGCCGCGCAGCCGCGCCCGCCGCAGGCCGACTGGCCGCCGGGGCGGCTGCTGCGGGCCGAGCGCAACTACGCGATGGAGTACCTGCGCAACGGGGTGCCCGCGCTCGCCGCCGTGATCGGCGCGTCGGACGCGCGCGAGCTCGCCGGGCTGTCTGCGCGGCTGATCGGCATGCAGTACCGGCGCGCGACGGCCGAACGGGTCGGCGCCGCCGACGGGGGCGTTGGCGAGGCCGCGGACTACCTGACCCGGATGATGGCCGGCACCGACGACCGCGTCGAGCCGGCCGGCGACGCGACGCAGGCGCGCGCGGTGCTGCGCCAGCACGGCGCGCGCATCGTGCGCGACCTGCACGGCGACGACCGCGACCTGCTGCTGCACGGCTGGCAGCAGCTGTGGATCGGCGCGATCCGCGCGCACGGCGCGGTGCTGGACGCCTGCGTGTGCCCCGACGAAGGCCGCGCCGATGCGTGGCGCTGGGGCATCGAGGCGCACGACCCGCACCGCGCCGCACCCGGGCATTGAGCCCTATCCTCGGAGGAACACGGACATGCGAATCGGCGATGGCCTGCAGGGGCGCCGGGTGCTGATCACCCAGAGCACGGAATTCATGGGGCCCGCGCTGTGCGAGGCGTTTGCCGCGCACGGCGCGGTGGTCGTCGGCGATCCGTCGGCGCTGGCCGACCCGGGCGCCGCGCAGGCGGCCGCACGCCGCGCCGGTCCGGTGGACGTGCTGATCGCCAACCTCGGGGTGCCCGCGCCGTCGACGCCCGCCCACGAGGTCGGCGATGACGAGTGGCGGCACGTGTTCGCGCACATGGTCGATCCGCTGCCGGGGCTGGCGCGCGGCGTGCTGCCCGGCATGATCGAGCGCCGGTCCGGCAAGATCGTCGTGATGGGCAGCGCCACCGCGCTGCGCGGCCAGAAGCGCACGTCGACCTATGCGGCGGCACGCGGCGCGCAGGTCTCGTGGGTGCGCGCGGTTGGCGTCGAGGTCGCGCCGCACAACGTCCAGGTCAACCTGATCGCGCAGAACTTCGTCGACAATCCGATGTACTACGGCCCCGAGGTGCAGGCGCTGCCGGCGTTCCAGGCGCGGCTCGCGCGCGAAGTGCCCGCCGGGCGGCTGGCCACGCCGCAGGAGGATGCGCTGTTCGCGGTGTTCCTGGCCAGCAGCGAGGTGAACTTCTTCTGCGGCCAGTCGTTTCCGTTCGCCGGCGGCTGGGTGGGCTGAACGCACAGGTGCGTCGGGCACGCCCGGCACGCCCGACACGCGCGGCGCGCGCGGCACGCCGACACGCCGGCACGCCCCGATCCGCTCAGACGATCCGGCTCTTGTGGCCAGCCCAGTATTTCTCGCGCAGCGCCTTCTTGTAGAGCTTGCCGGTGGGCAGGCGCGGCAGCGAATCGGCGAAGTCGACCGAGCGCGGGCACTTGATCTTCGCGAGGTGCGTCGTGCAGAACGCGATCAGCTCGCGCTCGAACTCCGGGCCGGCGGGCACGCCCGGCATCGGCTGCACGACGGCCTTGACCTCCTCGCCCAGGTCCTCGTTGGGCACGCCGAACACGGCGGCGTCGGCCACCTTGGGGTGCGTGATCAGCAGGTTCTCGCACTCCTGCGGGTAGATGTTGACGCCGCCCGAGATGATCATGAACGTGGAGCGGTCGGTCAGGTACAGGAAGCCGTCGTCGTCGACGTAGCCGACGTCGCCGACCGTGCTCATCGTGCCGTCGGCCGAGCGCGCGGCCGCGGTCTTCTCGGGGTCGTTGAAGTACTCGAACGGCGTCGCCGTCCTGAACCAGATCTCGCCGGGGGTCCCCTTGGGCGCGGGCCGCATGGTCTCGTCCAGGATGTGCAGGTCGCCCAGCAGCACGCGCCCGACGCTGCCGCGGTGGGCGAGCCACTCGTGGCTGTCGCACGCGGTGAATCCCAGCCCTTCGGTGGCGCCGTAGTACTCGTGGATGATCGGGCCCCACCAGGCGATCATCTGCTCCTTGACCTGCGCCGGGCACGGCGCGGCCGCGTGGATGGCGATCTCGAGCGACGACAGGTCGTAGCGGCGGCGCACCGCCTCGGGCAGCTTCAGCATCCGGCTGAACATCGTCGGCACCAGCTGGCTGTGCGTGACGCGGTACTTCCCGATCAGCGACAGGTAGGCCTCGGGGTCGAAGTGCTCCATCAGGATCACGGTGCCGCCGTGGCGGATCGTCAGCGACACCGCGGCCTGCGGCGCGGAGTGGTACAGCGGCGCCGGCGACAGGTAGGTCATGCCCTCGCGGTAGTGCCACAGCTTCTGCAGGAAGTCGAACAGTGGCAGCTGCCTGGCCGGCGGGTTCTCGGGCAGCGGGCGCAGGATGCCCTTGGGGCGGCCGGTGGTGCCCGACGAGTACAGCATCGGCGTGCCCAGGCTCTCGTCGGCGACCGGTGTGGCCGGGTACGGCGCCACCGTCTTCTCGAAATCGACGAACGGCC
>CAYGZN010000203.1:0-6057 GCA_964354355.1 uncultured Burkholderiaceae bacterium
CGGTCGCGCTGCGCGCTCGAGGATCCGCGGGTGCGCGGCATCGGCGAGCACCAGTGGGTCGCCTGCCACTTCGCCGAGGAACTGGCGCCGCGTGTCGGCGATGCCGGCGAAGCGAGCCGCCTTCCGCCGGTGCCCGCCGAGCCGGAATTCGGCTCGGCTGTGCCGTGCCCCGGCGCAGCCGAGGCGGCCGCATCGCCGCTGCTGGTCGTCGATCGCCTGCAGGTCCACTTTCCGGTCAGGGCGGGGCTGCTGCGGCGCCATGCCGGCTGGGTGAGGGCGGTCGACGGCGTCAGCCTGGCCGTGAGCGCCGGCGAGACGGTCGGCCTGGTCGGCGAGTCGGGCTGCGGCAAGACGACGACGGGCCGCGCGATCATGGGTCTCGTGCCGACGACAGGAGGCAGCGTGACCTTCGCGGGCCAGCGCCTCACCGGTCTGGCGCAGCGCGACCTGCGCCGCGTGCGCCGCCGGATGCAGTACATCTTTCAGGATCCCTTCTCGTCGCTGAATCCGGTCCTGACGGTCGGGGACATCGTGGCGGAGCCGATGCGCATCCACGGCGTGTACGACTCGATGGGCGGGCCTGCGCGTGTCGCCGAACTCTTCGAGAGGGTCGGCCTGTCGCGATCGATGCTCGGGCGCTATCCGCGCGAGTTCTCGGGCGGCCAGAAACAGCGGGTCGGCATTGCGCGCGCGCTGGCGCTGCAGCCGCAGCTGCTGATCCTGGACGAGCCGGTGGCCGCCCTCGACGTATCGATCCAGGCCCAGATCGTCAACCTGCTGCAGGACCTGCAGCGCGAGCTGGGCCTGGCCTACCTGTTCATCGCGCACGACCTGTCGGTGGTGCGGCACATCTCGGACCGCGTGGCGGTGATGTACCTGGGGCGAATCGTCGAGGAGAGCGACAAGGCCACGCTGTACCGCGAACCGCTGCACCCGTACACGCAGTCGCTGATGTCGGCGGTGCCGGTGCCCGACCCCGCCTCGCGGGGCACTCGCCGGCGCATCATCCTGCAGGGTGAGATCCCGAGCCCCGCATCGCCGCCCTCGGGCTGCGCGTTTCACCCGCGCTGTTTCCGGGCGAGCGAGCGCTGCGCGCGCGAGGCGCCGGCGTTCGTGCCCTACCCGGGCCTGCCGACACGGCTGGCCTGCCACCACGCCGGGCCGATCGGCGACCCGCGGGGCGACGCGTGAGCGGCACGGCCCGCCGCGCAGCCGACGTGGCCCGCCGCGTGCTCGCGCACAAGGGGGCACTGCTCGGCGCGCTGTTCCTCGCCGGCGTGGTGACGGTCGCGCTGCTGGCCCGCGGGCTGCCGATCGATCCGCTTGCGCAGGACCTCGCGCACGCGCTGGAGCCGCCATCGGGGTCGCACTGGTTCGGCACCGACGAGCTGGGGCGCGACATCCTGGCCCGGGTGATCCATGGCGCACGGACCTCGCTGGCGACGGCTGCCGGCGCCGTCCTCATCGCGGCCCTGTTCGGGGTTCCGGTCGGCCTGGTGGCCGGTTTCTTCGGCGGCTGGCGCGACGCCGTGCTGATGCGTGCGGTCGACGTGCTGCTGGCGCTGGCCGGCATCCTGCTGGCGATGGTGCTGATCGCCGTGCTGGGCAGGAGCCAGACCGCCGCGCTGGTCGCCGTCGGCATCGCCGGGGTGCCGGGGTTTGCGCGCATCACGCGCGCGCAGGTGCTGTCGCTGCGCAAGCGCGACTTCGTGACCGCGGTCGAGGCGTTCGGCGGGTCCTCGGCGTACAACATGTTCCGCACCGTCCTGCCGAACTCGTGGAGCCCGATCCTCGTGCAGGCCGTGATCCTGTCCTCGGTGGCGATCCTGATCGAGGCCGCGCTCGCCTTCCTGGGGGTCGGGATTCCGCCGCCCACGCCCAGCTGGGGCGAGATGCTGCGCACCGGCAAGTCCTACCTGCACGACGCGCCGTACTACGCGGTGCTGCCGGGCCTCGTGCTGACGCTGACCATCCTGTCGCTCGACACGCTCGGGCGCACGCTGGGCGCCGTGCTCGAAGACCGCCACGAGGCGGGCGGCGGGCCCGAGCCGGAACGGGGCACGGCGTGATCGGCTACGTGCTGCGGCGCCTCGCGCAGCTGCTGCCGGTGCTGCTGATTGCCTCGGCGGCCATCTGGGCGATGATCTACGCGGTTCCGGGTGGACCCGTGGCGGTGATCGTGGGGGAGAACGCCACGCCCGAGCAGGTGCGCGCCGCGACCGAGCGCCTGGGGCTCGACCGACCGGTGCTGATGCAGTACGGGTCCTGGCTCGGCAGCGCGCTGCGCGGCGATCTGGGACAGTCGATCCACAGCCGCGAACCGGTGCTCGCGCTGATCGCGCAGCGATTCCCGGCCACGTTGCAGCTCGGGCTGGCCGCCACGATCGTCGGCTTGCTGCTCGGCGTGCCGGTGGCGGTCATCAGCGCCTTGTCGCCCGGCTCGTGGCTCGATCGGGCGCTCAGCGGCTGGAGCGCGCTGGCGCTCGGCGTGCCGACCTTCTGGCTGGGCATCCTGCTGATCCTGCTGTTCGCGGTCGAACTGCGCTGGCTGCCTTCGGCCTCCGCGTACGTGCCGTTCTGGGAGTCGCCGGTGCAGATGGCGAGGAACCTGCTGCTGCCGGCCCTTACGCTCGGCGTATACGTGTCGGGCGTCTTTGCGCGCTTCCTGCGGGCGTCCCTGGTCGGCGAGCTCAAGGCGGACTACGTGCGAACGGCGCGCGCCAAGGGCCTGACCGAGCGCGACGTCGTCGGGCGACACGTGATGCGCAACGCGCTGCTGCCGTTCGTGACGATCGTCGGGCTGATGATGGCGAACTTCATCGGTGGCACTGTCGTGACCGAGGCGGTGTTCACCTACCCCGGGCTCGGCCGGCTGCTGATCCAGGCGATCAGCACGCGCGACTACCCGCTGATCCAGGGCTGCATCCTCGTGATCCTCGTCGTCTACGTGGTGATCAACCTGATGGTCGACGTGCTGTACGCGTACATCGACCCGCGCATCGACTACGCCTGACGGACCCCCATGAGCGAACCCCTTGCGGGCGTGCCCCGCGCCCCCGCCGCGCTGTTCGACCTGACCGGCCAGGTCGCGCTCGTGACGGGTGCCTCACGCGGGCTCGGCTGGGCGATCGCGCGTGCGCTCGCCGCCGCCGGCGCCACCGTCGTGCTCAACGGTCGCGACCCGGCGACGCTGGCGGCCCGGCGCGACGCGCTGCGGGGTTGGGGCCTGGCGGCCGACGTCGAATCGTTCGACGTCACCGACGCCGCGGCGGCGGTCGGCGCGGTCGCGGCGGTCGGATCGCGGCACCACCGCCTGGACATCCTGGTGAGCAACGCGGGTTCGACGGTGCGCAAGCCGCTGCGGGAGCAGACCGACCACGACTGGCAGCAGGTGATCGACGCGGACCTCACGGCGGGTTGGCGACTCGCGCGCGAGGCCGCGCGGATCATGGTCCCCGCAGGTTACGGGCGGATCGTGTTCGTGTCGTCGATCAACGGTTTCGTCGCGCGGCCCGGCATCACCGCGTACGTGTCGGCCAAGACGGGGCTGCACGGGCTCGTGCGTGCGCTGGCCGTCGAGCTGGCGCCGGCCGGCGTCACCGTCAACGCGCTGGCGCCGGGCTACTTTCCGACCGAGGGCAACAGCGCCCTGCGCCGCAGCGACCCGGCCTTCGTGCCGCGCATCGCTGCGCGCACCCCGGCGGGTCGATGGGGCGATCCCGAGGAGCTCGGCGCGGCCGCCGTGTACCTCGCGTCGCGCGCCAGCGGTTTCACGACGGCCAGCGTGCTGACCGTGGACGGGGGCCTCACGGCCGCGATCTGATCCTCGCGCCGCGGCGTGCCCGCCCCGTGCGGCGTGCACGCCCCGCGCTGCGACGCCGGGCTACGCGGCTGCGGCGGTCAATCCCGCCAGGCACCCCGCGGCCTCGAGCACCGGATCGATCCGCGTCCGGTCCGGCAGGGCTCGATGCTTCGCCTGCAGCGCTGCGAGCGAGCGCGCGTGGTATTTCTGCGGCTGCTGCCGCCAGGTGCCGCCGGGCAGCGCGACGTCGAACGTCTGCTGTCCGCTGACGATCGCGCGCGCGTTGGCCAGCGTCCACGGCATGAAGCGGGCGCCGACCTGGCCTGCCAGCAACGGCGTCAGCGTCGGCGCCAGCGTCGGCCAGCGCTCGAACTCGCCTTCGGCGCGCGGCCACAGCATCCGCTGGATCCACGCGAGCAGGTTCAGTGCCCGGCCCTCGATCAGCGCGCCCGCAGTCGGGTCGGTCCATGCCTCGTACAGCTGCCCCCACATCCCGAGGTCGCCGAACGACGGGCGTGCGCCGAACAGATAGGGTCGCCGGGCGAGGTGGGCGTCGAGCTGCACGATCGCCTCGCAGAACGACGCCTCGATCAGCGGTGCGGTGACGGGGTTGGAGCCGACGAACCCCACGCGATCGACCATGCGGTCGCGGACCTGGCGCGTCCGCTCGGCGATCGCCGCGTCGTCGGCCAGCGGCGCCATCGACCGCGCAAGGCGACCGGCCGCCGACCACTGGTCGATTTCGCGTGCCCAGCGATAGTGGAACATCCACTTGTTGCCCCACTCGTCGCCGAACTCCTCCAGGAGGGTCGAGACGAACGCGCAGACCGGGTCGCCCGGGTGAATCGACGGATCCGGGAATGCCGCCTCGAGCTGCTCGATCAGCGGCGTGGAGTCCTGCAGGCCGGCGCCCTCCGGCGTCACGACCAGCGGCACGATCGGGATCTTCGCGAAGCGCTGGTATTCGGCGAGGTTCTCGCCGGCGCGCAGCAGCCATCGGTGCGGGATGCCCTTGTAGCGGAACCAGGAGCGCACCTTCACCGAGTAGGGCGACAGCTCCGAGCCGAAGATGCGGTATTCGCTGCTCACGTGCGCGGCCTGTGTCGTCTGCCTAGCGGGCCGGGACCGCCGACCACGGCCCGCTCGCGCCCGGCCCGCCGGCCAGCGCGACGGTGCCGGCGATGCGACCGTCGCGCACACGGCCTTCGAACTGCGCGAGTCGGCCTCGAGCCAGCGGCAGGCGAAACGACAACTGCTCGCCGCGCAGCTCCACTGCGTCGATCGGCACTTCGCGATCGTCGATCCGCGCCATGCCGTCGACCTTCTGCCACTGCTGGCGCAGCTCCAGCGTCACGCGCTGGCGCGATACGCCCGGCGGCAACGTGGCGAGCCAGCGGCCGCCGACGCGGGCCGGCACCCGGTACAGGTACAGCGTCGCGCTGGCCACGCCGGTCGCCTTGACCTTCTCTTGCTGGTCGAAGCGCTGGTGGGCCTCGGGCAGCCACCCGCCGATCGGGTAGTCGTGGGTCAGCACGCGCGTGCCGGGCCGCAGCTGGGTCTTGAGCTTGTCCGACAGCTGGTTCACGGTCTCGGGCAGCAGGTAGATCGTCAGCACGGTGGCCGGCGAGATGTCGGTCTGGAACAGGTCCTGCCTGACGAACTTCACGCGGTCGGCGATGCCCTGGTTGCGGGCCGATTCGTTGGACTGCGCCACCAGGTCATCGAGGATCTCGACGCCGAAGCCACGCGCGCCGTAGACCTTGGCCGCGGTGAGCACGATGCGGCCGTCGCCGGAACCGAGGTCGATCACGAAGTCCGTGGGTCCGATCTCGGCCATCCGCAGCATCTCGGCGACCACCCCGTCGGGTGACGGCACGTAGGGCGCGACGCTGCCCGACTGCGCGCCGGCGCTGCGCGGGACGGCCGCAGCCGCGGCCAGCGCTGCCAGCCGGGCAAGCGTGCGCCGGCGGGCGGCGCGCGGGGATGGCGCGTGGGGCAGGGCGATGGGGCAGGAAGGCACGTGCAACGCGGGTCGGTTCGACACAGTCCGCAGTATCTCAGATCGACCCGCCGCGTGGATCTCGACTAGCATGCACCCATGCACGCCGCGGCCGCGATCAGCGAGGGCACGAGCGCCCGCGATCGGGGGCTGGTCGTGCTGTTGGGTGTGTGCTGGGGCCTGAATTGGGTTGCGGTGAAGCTGGCGCTGGAGGAGGTGGCGCCGTGGACGCTGCGCTGCGTGGGCATGGGGCTGG
>CAYGZN010000204.1:0-6043 GCA_964354355.1 uncultured Burkholderiaceae bacterium
CGAGGTCGGCGATGACGTGGTCGCTCCACACTTTCTCGAAGAAGGTCCGGGCCGCCGTCATCGCCCACATGCTAGGGTCGTCGGATGGAATGTCAACCGCCGCTTCGGACTTCGAAGGGTCAATCGCAGGATCGGCGATGAACCGGTGCAGGGTGCTTGTGCTCGGAGGCGACGGCTACGACGCGGTCGTCGAGGCGCTGGACGCACCGGACTGAGCCGCCCGGCGCCGCCGGCCCCGGTGCCCGTCGCCGGCCGCCCGCGCTCGCCCGGTAGAATGGCCGGCTCATTCCCCTTCGCAGGCAAGCCCGCAGTCATGGCTCAGTACGTTTTCACGATGAATCGCGTGGGCAAGATCGTCCCGCCCAAGCGCACGATCCTCAAGGACATTTCGCTGTCGTTCTTTCCCGGCGCCAAGATCGGGGTGCTCGGGCTCAACGGCTCGGGCAAGTCGACGCTGCTCAAGATCATGGCCGGCGTCGACAAGGACATCGAGGGCGAGGCGGTGCCGATGCCCGGCATCAAGATCGGCTACCTGCCGCAGGAGCCGAAGCTCGACGCGGACAAGACCGTGCGCGAGGAGGTCGAGTCGGCGCTGGGCGACGTGCTGGCCGCTCGCCAGCGGCTCGACGAGGTCTATGCGGCCTACGCCGAGCCGGATGCGGACTTCGACAAGCTGGCCGCCGAGCAGGCCGAGCTCGAGGCGCTGCTCGCGGCCGCCGACGGCAACACCACCGAGCAGCAGCTCGAGGTCGCCGCCGATGCGCTGCGCCTGCCGCCGTGGGACGCGAAGATCGGCCCGCTGTCGGGCGGGGAGAAGCGCCGCGTCGCGCTGTGCAAGCTGCTGCTGTCCAAGCCCGACATGCTGCTGCTGGACGAGCCGACCAACCACCTCGACGCCGAAAGCGTCGACTGGCTCGAGCAGTTCCTGCACCGCTTCCCGGGCACGGTCGTCGGCGTCACCCACGACCGCTACTTCCTGGACAACGCCGCCGAGTGGATTCTGGAGCTCGACCGCGGCTCGGGCATCCCGTGGAAGGGCAACTACAGCTCGTGGCTCGAGCAGAAGCAGCAGCGGCTGAAGCAGGAGGAGTCCTCGGAATCCGCGCGGCAGAAGGCGCTGAAGAAGGAGCTCGACTGGGTCCGCCAGAACCCCAAGGGCCGGCAGGCCAAGAGCAAGGCGCGGATCGCGCGTTTCGAGGAGCTGAGCTCGCACGAGTACCAGAAGCGCAACGAGACGCAGGAGATCTTCATCCCGGTGGCCGAGCGGCTCGGCAACGAGGTCATCGAGTTCAAGGGGGTCAGCAAGGGCTTCGGCGACCGGCTGCTGATCGACAACCTCAGCTTCAAGGTGCCGGCGGGGGCGATCGTGGGCATCATCGGCCCCAATGGCGCCGGCAAGTCGACGATCTTCCGGATGATCACCGGCGTGGAAGCGCCCGATGCCGGCGAGGTGGTGGTCGGGCCGACCGTCAAGCTCGCCTACGTCGACCAGTCGCGCGACGCGCTCGAAGGCAACAAGAACGTCTGGGAGTCGGTGTCGGGCGGCGCCGACATCCTGACCGTCGGGCGCTTCGAGATGCCCTCGCGCGCGTACATCGGCCGCTTCAACTTCAAGGGCGGCGATCAGCAGAAGCTGGTCGGCCAGCTCTCGGGCGGCGAGCGCGGCCGGCTGCACCTGGCCAAGACGCTGATTGCCGGCGGCAACGTGCTGCTGCTCGACGAGCCGTCGAACGACCTCGACGTCGAGACGCTGCGGGCGCTGGAAGACGCGCTGCTGGAGTTCGCGGGCAGCATCCTGGTGATCTCGCACGACCGCTGGTTCCTGGACCGCATCGCGACCCACATCCTGGCCGCCGAGGGGGATTCGCAGTGGACCTTCTACAACGGCAACTACCAGGATTACGAGGCCGACAAGAAGCGGCGACTGGGCGAGGAGGGTGCACGCCCGCACCGGCTCAGGTTCAAGCCGCTGAAGTGAGCGCGGCCACGCCGGCGGCGCGCGCCTGCCCGCCCGGTCCGTGAGCATGGGCCCGTTGCCCGGAACCTCGAGGCGCTGGGTCGTTCGAGGGCTCGTCGCGATCGCCGCGCTGGCGATCGTTTCCGCAGTCGGGTACGGTTTCGCCGCGCGCACGCTCGAGCGGCAGGTGATCGCCGCGCTCGGCCCGCACAGCCAGGTCGAGCGGGTCGCGCTCGGGCTGGGCGGCGTCGAGGTGACCGGACTGCGCGTGCGCGCGCCGCAAGGCTGGCCTGCCCCTGAAGTGCTGGCGGCGCGACGCGTGCTGGTGGTGCCCGACCTGCGCAGCCTGCTGTCCTCGACCCTGCGGGTATCCCGCGTGGTGATCGAGGATGGCTACCTGTCCGCGCTGCGCACGGGTGACGGCACGATGCAGGTGCTGCCCGGGCTGGTCGACGCGACCGCCCAGCCGGTGCCGGGCATGCGGCCGCCGTCGGGCTCGCAACCCCCGTCGGGCTCGAAGGCGCCGCCGGACCCGAAGGCGCCGCAGGCCTCGAAGGCGCCGCAGCCGACGGTGCGCGAGCAGGACGCGCTGATGATCGGCCTGGTGACGCTGCGCAACGGCACCGTCGAGTTCTTCGACGCCAGCGTGCGCAGGCCGCCGCTGCGGCTGCGGGTGCAAGGGCTCGACGTCGAGATCGCCGACCTGGCGATTCCGTCGCTCGTCGGTCGCAGCAGGGTGCGCCTCGACGGCCTGATCGCGGCGACGCCGGATCGGGGCGCCGCACGCCGGTCGGGCGCGGACGGACGGGTGCACGTCGACGGCTGGATCGAGTTCGCGAGCCGGGACTCGCAGCTCACGACGCGGCTGCGTGGCGTCGACCTGGTGACGCTGCAGCCCTACCTGATCAGGGCGGCCGAAACCGGCGTGCGCGCGGGCACGCTGGACCTCGACCTCGAATCGAAGGTCTCGCGCAACCGGGTCCGGGCGCCGGGCAAGCTGGTGCTGTCCGGGCTCGAGCTCAGCGGCGCGGGGGGCTCGAACACCTTCATGGGACTGCCGCGGCAGGCCGTGATCGCGCTGCTGCAGGACGGGCGGCGGCGCATCGAGCTGGACTTCGTGCTGCAGGGGCAGCTCGACGATCCCCGGTTCTCCATCAGCGAGGACCTGGCGATCCGCGCAGCGACGTCGCTGGCTTCGACGCTCGGCATCAGTGTCGAGGGTCTGGTTCGGGGCTTGGGCGGGGTCGGGCAGAAAGCCGGCGAGGCCTCCGGCGGCGCCGCGCGGGACCTCGGCGCGGCGCTGCGCGGGCTGCTCGGCCGCTGACGCCGGGCGCGTGCGTAGGCGATCGACATGGGCTCGGCAAGGCACCGGCACCACGTCTACGTGGTCGAGCTCGACCCGGCGGTGATGAAGGAGCGGCGCTTTGCGCGCGCCAATCCCGACTGGGACGCGACCAAGCCGTGCCTGTACGTCGGCATGACCGGGTTGACGCCCGAGTTGCGACTGGCGCGCCACCGCGCCGGCATCAAGGCCAATCGCTACGTGACCCAGTACGGGCTTCGACTGCTGCCCGCCCTGTACGCGTGGGCGAACCCGATGCCCTACGCGGCGGCGTGCGACATGGAAGTCGAGCTGGCGATCGAGCTGCGCGAGGCGGGCTACGCAGTCTGGCAGGGGTAGGGCCGCGTGCGGCCGGGGGCGCAGGGCCTGCCTCGCCGGGTTCACGCGGCCGGGCGCGCGCCGGGTTCACGCCGGCTGCGCGCGTTGAGGGCCGCATCGCGGCGGGGTACCATCGCTGCTCGCTCGCTCGCTGCTCGCTCGCTGCTCGCCGGCGGCTTGCAGCGGCGGGCGCCGCCGAACGCGGCCCGCACGACAACCTTTCAGGAGACTCCCGATGCGCGCATCGATCGCCACCCTGGCTCGGGCGGGTGTCGCCATTGCGGCCGCCGCCGTGTCGATCGGTGCCGTCTCGACGGCGGCCGCCCAGGAAGCCTGGCCGTCGCGTCCGGTCACGATGGTCGTGCCGTTTCCGCCGGGCGGCGTCGCCGACCTCGTCGGGCGGCCGGTGGCCGCGGCGCTCGAGAAGCAGCTCGGCCAGCCGGTGGTCGTGGAGAACCGCCAGGGGGCCGGCGGCGGCGTCGGTATGCAGGCGGTCGCCCGCGCAAAGCCCGACGGCTACACCGTGTTGATGGCGCTGTCGTCGATCTCGATCCTGCCCGAGGCCGACAAGGTGCTGGGCCGCGCGCCGATGTACCAGTTTCGCGACTTCGTGCCGGTCGCGCGCTTCACGGCCGACCCGGTCGTGCTCGCGGTGCGCGCCGAGAGTCCGTGGAAGACGGTCGCGGACTTCGTCGCCGACGCCGCGCGCCGCCCCGGGCAGATCACCTACGGCTCGTCGGGCAACTACGGAACGATGCACGTGCCGATGGAGATGCTGGCGGCGAAGGCCGGCATCAAGCTGCTGCACGTCCCGTACAACGGGGCCGGCCCCGCCGTCGTGGGCCTGCTCGGCGGCCAGGTCGAGGCGCTGGCCACCGGCCCGGCCAGCATCGCGCAGCACGTCAAGGCGGGCAAGGTCCGGGTGCTCGCCGGTTGGGGGGCCGCACGCCTGGCGTCGCTGCCCGACGTGCCGACGCTCAAGGAGGCCGGCTACGACGTCGAGTTCTCGCAGTGGGCGGGGCTGTTCGTGCCGTCCGGCACGCCGGAGCCGGTCGTGGCGCGGCTGCGCGCGGCCTCGCGCGCGGCGCTGGACGACCCGCAGTTCCAGCAGCGGTTCGTCACGCTGGGCACGCCGATCCAGTTCCTGGACGCGCCCGAGTTCGCGCGCTTCTACGATCGCGAGAACGACACGCTCAGCGACGTCGTGCGTCGCATCGGCAAGGTGGAGTGATCGCGATGGCGCTCGATCCGCAAGTCAAGGCGCTGCTCGAGCTGTTCCGCGACCAGCCCCCGATCCAGACGCTGCCGGTGCACGTCGTGCGGCGCGCGTACACGCAGCGCTCGCTGGAGATGTTCCCGGCGGTCCCGGGCCCGGCGGCCGAGGACCGAACGATCGACGGTCCCGCGGGGCGGCTGCGGCTGCGCGTCTATCGCCCGCCTGCGGCGGGCACGGCGGCGGGCGAGCCTGCTGCGGTCGCCGAGGGCCGCGCCACCGACGGGCTGCCGCTGATTGTGTTCTTTCACGGCGGCGGCTGGGTCGTGTGCGACCTCGACACCCACGACACGATGTGCCGGCGGCTGTGCCTGGGCGCGCATGCGGTGGTCGTTTCGGTCGACTACCGGCTCGCGCCCGAGCAGCGCTTTCCGGCGGCGCCCGACGATTGCCTGGCGGCGACGCGCTGGGCGGTCGCGCACGCGGCGTCGCTGGGGGCCGATGCGTCGCGGCTGTTCGTGGCCGGCGACAGCGCCGGCGGCAACCTGGCGGCCGTCGTGGCGATGCGCCTGCGCGACGAAGGCGGTCCGGTGCCGATCGGCCAGGTGCTGGTCTATCCGGTCACCGCGCACTATGCCGCGGGCATGCCGTCGTACGAGGCGTGCGCCGAGGGCTACGGCCTGACGCGCGACGCGATGGTGTGGTTCTGGGACGCGTACCTGGGCCAACCGACGGACGTGGCCGAGGGCGTGCATCCGCATGCGGCCCCGCTGCTCGCCACCGACCTGCGCGGCCTGCCGCCGGCGATCGTGCTGACCGCGCAGTACGACGTGCTGCGCGACGAGGGCGAAGCCTTCGGGGACCGGCTCCGGCAGGCCGGGGTGTCGACAGTGGTGCGCCGCTACGACGGCCTGCACCACGGCTTCCTGAGCTGGGTTCATGCGATCGACCGGGCGTCCGACGCGATGCAGGAGGTCTGCAGCTGGATCCGTGCGAACGCTGCGAGGACATGACGATGGCTGCACTGACGCTGCACTATTACCCGGGCAACGCGAGCCTGGCGCCGCACGTGCTGCTCGAGGAGCTGGGCGTGCCGTTCGAGCTGGCGCTGGTCGATCGCGCGCAGGGCGCGCACAAGCGGCCCGAGTACCTGCGGCTGAACCCCAACGGACAGATCCCGGTGTTCGTCGACGCTCGCTACGCGAGCGCCGAC
>CAYGZN010000205.1:0-6028 GCA_964354355.1 uncultured Burkholderiaceae bacterium
AGATGCCCCAGTCGCGCAACCGATACTGGATGCGCTTCTCGCCCAAGCCCAGGCCGGCCAGGTCGGCCGCGACCGCGTCGACCGCCTCCTCGTGGCCCATGCCGTCGTAGCGGCCCGAGTTCATGCAGGCGACGCCGGTCTTGTCGGCGTACCAGTCCTGCCACCGCGATTCGTCGAAGTGGGGGGCGCCGGTCGTCGAGCCGATGACCTGGCGGATCGGCAGGCCGTACTTGCGCGCGAACGCCATGTCGCGTTCGTCGTGCGCGGGCACGCCCATGACGGCGCCGTCGCCGTAGTTCATCAGCACGTAGTTGCCGACCCAGACCTCGACGCGCGCCCCGGTCAGCGGGTGCACGACGTGCAGGCCCGTGGCCACGCCGGATTTCTCCATCGTGGCCAGGTCGGCCTCCATCACCGAGCCGCGGCGCGCCTCGTCGACGAACGCCGCGACCTTCGGCTCGCGCGCGGCCGCGGCGCCGGCCAGCGGGTGCTCGGGGGCCACGGCCACGAAGGTCACCCCCATGATCGTGTCGGCACGCGTCGTGAACACGTACAGGCGCCCCCCGTCGATCGGCTCGCCTTGTGCGTCGCACACGTCGTGCGTAAACGCGAAGCGCACCCCGGTCGAGCGCCCGATCCAGTTGGCCTGCATCACGCGCACGCGTTCCGGCCACCCGTCGAGGTCGTGCTCGACCCGATCGAGCAGGTCGGCCGCGTAGTCGGTGATCTTCAGGTAGTAGCCCGGGATCTCGCGCTTCTCGACGACTGCGCCGGTGCGCCAGCCGCGACCGTCGATCACCTGCTCGTTGGCCAGCACCGTCTGGTCGACCGGGTCCCAGTTGACCACCTGCGTCCGGCGGTAGGCGATGCCGCGCTCGAGCATCTTCAGGAACAGCCACTGGTTCCACTTGTAGTACTTCGGGTCGCAGGCGGCGATCTCGCGCGACCAGTCGATCGCCAGGCCCATCGCCTGCATCTGCTTCTTCATGTGGGCGATGTTCTCCCACGTCCACTTGGCCGGGGCGACGCCGTTCTTCATCGCCGCGTTCTCCGCCGGCAGGCCGAACGCGTCCCAACCCATCGGCATCAGCACGTTGTAGCCGTTCATCCGCAGGTGGCGCACCATCACGTCGTTGATCGTGTAGTTGCGCACGTGCCCCATGTGCAGCTTTCCCGACGGGTAGGGCAGCATCGAGCAGGCGTAGTACTTGCCCTTGGGGAAACGCGGATCGTGCTCGATCGCGCGGTACGCGTCGATCGCGGCCCAGTGCTGCTGGGCCGCCGCTTCGACCTCGGCAGGGAGGTATCGTTCTTGCATGCTTGACGGGTGGCGTAGGGGCCCGATCGTCGGGCAACCAAGAATTATAGCTGCGGGCGGGGCCGCGACCCTGCGGCGGTTGTGCGAGGATCGCAGGATGTCGCAGACCCACGAACTCGTCATCCGGCCCTTCGACAATTCCGATCGCCAGCGGGTGGTCGATCTGTGGAATGTCGTGTTCACCGACGAGCCGCCCTGGAATGATCCCGAACAGCTGATCGCGCGCAAGCTCACGGTGCAGCCGGAACTGTTCCTGGTCGGCGCGCTCGGGGATCGAATCGTCGGCGCGCTGATGGCAGGCTTCGACGGCGTGCGCGGCTGGATTCACCATCTCGCCGTGCATCCCGAGGCGCGCGGGCGCGGGGTTGCCACGAAGCTCGTGAGGGCCGCAGAATCGGGGCTCGCGACGATGGGGTGCCCCAAGGTCAACCTGCAGGTGAGGGAGACGAATCGTGAAGTCCTTGCTTTCTATCACGCACTCGGCTATTCGACGGAAGCGCGCGAGAGCCTCGGCAGGCGGCTCTGAACTTCGCGGCAAGCGAACTCGACCACAGCCGCTGATCACGATGCTGGGCGTGACCGCCATCCTTTGCGTGTCGCCCCTTGCTTCCCAGGCGCAGAAGCTGAATGTCAAGCCAGGTCTGTGGCAGGTCACGCTCCCGGAGACGAACACCGTCATGCAGGTCTGCTACACGGCAGCGGTGCTGAGCGCCGGCTTGTTCGACACCCAGGCGCCGCTCGGATTGCGGTGCAGAAACGAGGTCAAGGAGCAAAGCGCGAGGTTGATCGTGACCCGGACCGTATGCACGGGCGACGTCGCGCTCGAGGGAGAGACGCGTGTTGAAACACCGAACGCCGAGACCATGACGATGCACGCGACATCCGTCATGAACCTGGGCGGCAGCAAGCAGACGGTCAAGGCCGCTGCGAGCTACAAGTGGCTGCGTGCCGACTGCGGTGCGGTGAAGCCGTTCGACCCGAAGGATCCGCTCAAGTGACCCAACGTGCAGACTTGGCCGGCCACGGACCGGTCAATTCTGCGCACGCCGCGCGATCGGACCGTCAGACGTAGGCTTTGTACTTGTCCAGCAGCCGCACCGGCTTGGACAGGGCGTCGCGCCGGAACGGGTCGCCCAGCTCGGGGGTGACCATCATCTCGAGCACCGTCGTGCGCCCCTGCTGCTGCGCCTTGCACGCCGCGGCCAGCGCGGCCCCGACGTCGGACACCTTGTCGACGACGATGCCGTCGGCGCCCATCGAGCGGGCCACCGCCGCCCAGCTCGGCTGCTTCTCGAGGTTCACGCCGAGGAAGCGGTTGTTGTAGAAGTCGACGTGGTTCTTCTTTTCCGCGCCCCACTGGCCGTTGTTGAAGACCACCGCCGTGACCGGGATGTTCTCGCGAACGCAGGTCTGGATCTCGCCGAAGCTCATGCCCCACGCGCCGTCGCCGACGTAGGCGATCGCGGGGCGATCGGGCGCGGCCAGCTTGGCGCCGATGATCGTCGGGAACGCGTAGCCGCAGTTGCCGAAGCTCATCGCCGCGAACATCGAGCGCGGCGCGTCGAAGCGCAGGTAACTGTTGGACACCGAGCAGATGTTGCCGATGTCGGTCGACACCATGGCGCCGGCGGGCATCGCGCGTTCGAGCTCGCGCAACATCTGGCGCGGGTGCATGTGCGACGAGCTCTTCGACACGTCGAGCGACCAGCGGTCCTTCTCGTGAGTCCACTCGCCCAGTTCCTTCTCCCACGCGGCCTTCTCGGCCTTCACGTCGGCCAGCCGCTGCGCCTGGTTGGCCTGGCAGGCGAGCGAACGGCCCTTCAGGCGCGCGGCCAGCGCGGCCGCAGCCTGCTTGGCGTCGCCGCAGATGCCCACCGCGATCGGCTTGACCAGCCCCAGCATCTTCGGGTCGGCGTCGACCTGGATGATCCGGGCGTTCTTCGGCCAGTAGTCGAGCCCGTGCTGCGGCAGCGTGCCGAACGGCCCCAGGCGCGTGCCCAGAGCCAGCACGACGTCGGCCTTGGCGATCAGCTTCATCGCCGCCTTGGAACCCTGGTAGCCGAGCGCGCCGCAGGCGAGCGGGTGGCTCGCGGGGAACGAGTCGTTGTGCAGGTAGCTGCTGGCGACCGGCGCCTGCAGCAGCTCGGCCAGCGCGATCGCCTCGGGCCAGGCATCTGACATCACCACGCCGCCGCCCGACAGGATCACCGGGAACTTCGCCTGGGCGAGCAGGTCGGCGGCCTGCGCGAGGCTGTGCTCGCCGCCGGCGCCGCGCTCGATGCGAATGGGGTGGGGCACCTCGCACTCGATCTCGCCGTAGAAGTAGTCGCGCGGGATGTTCAGCTGCGTCGGGCCCAGCTCCAGGTGCGCGCGGTCGAAGGCCCGGGCCGTCAGTTCGGCCATCCGCGCCTTGTTGTTCACGTGCGCCTGGAACTTGGTGATCTTCGAGAAGATCGGCAGCTGCTCGGTCTCCTGGAAGCCGCCCAGCCCGATGCCCATGCTGCCGGTCTCGGGGGTGATGACCACCACCGGGGAATGCGCCCAGTAGGCGGCCGCGACCGCGGTGACGAAGTTGGTGATCCCCGGGCCGTTCTGCGCGATGCACACGCCGTGACGGCCCGACACCCGCGAGTAGCCGTCGGCCATGTGGGCCGCGCCCTGCTCGTGGGCGACCATCACGAACCGGATCCCCGCGGCCGGGAACAGGTCGAGTGCGTCCATGTACGCCGAGCCCACGATGCCGAACACGTCGGTCACGCCCTGCGCGACCAGTGTCTCGACGAACGCCTCGGAAGGCGTCATCCGCTGGCGGCCGGCGACCACCTGGCGATTCACGGCTATGGGCTTGTTCATCGAGGACCTCCGCTGGATTGCCGCGCAATGTCGCACGCGAGGGGGTCGCATTCAAGCGTCTGCGCCTGCGGGCGGACTGATTGGTTCCATTTACCGATGCAAAGCGGTTCCATTTTCTTCATAATCGAGAGGCAGCGAAGTCCGGCAGCGCATCGTAAGCCGGCAGCAAACATGGAGGCAGGGCGGCAGATGGACACGGAACCTCGAACCGAGATCCCCGCGGGGTCGGCCATCCTGCGTGCGATCCGCATCCTGGAAGTGCTGGCCGAGCACGAGCGGCCGCCGCAGCTGGCCGAGATCGCGCAGGCCGTGGCGCTGCCCAAACCGACCGTGCTGCGCATCCTGGGCACGCTGGAGCACGCCGGCGTGGTGGCTCGCGAGCCGGACACCAAGCGCTACGGGTTCGCCGAGCGGCTGAACCGCTTCGCCGGCAAGGTGCTGCTGGGCTCGCCGCACCGCTCGACGCGCCACGCGATTCTGGAGGAGCTCGTCGAGCAGATCGGCGAGACCTGCAACCTGACCATCCCCAACGGCAGCGCCGTGCTGTACCTGGATCGGGTCGAGACCGCGTGGCCGCTGCGTGTGCACCTGGGCCCGGGATCCCGCGTGCCCCTGTACGCGTCGGCCAGCGGCAAGCTGTTCCTGTCGGCGATGCCCAAGCGCAGCCGGGACCGGTTCCTGTCGCAGATCCCGCTGATCAAGCACACCGCCAACACGCTGTCCGATCCCAAGCGGCTGGCGAGCGAGTTCAACGCGATCCGCGAGCGAGGCTACTCGGTCGACAACGAGGAGTACCTGCCGGGCATCTGCTGCGTGGCCGTGCCGGTTCGCAACAGCGACGGCACGGTGGTGGCGAGCATCGCCGTGCACGCGCCGACGGCCCGCATGCGCGTCGAACAGGGCATCGACTTCCTGCCGCAGCTGCGCAGCGCGGCCGAGGCGATGACCGCAACGATCGACTGGTGACTCAGGCGAGCGCCGCCCGCAGCGCTCGCACGCCGGCCTCGATCCGGTCCGCGCCGATCGAGGAAAACCCCATGCGCAGCGCGGGCTGTGCGCGCGCGGGATCGGCAAAGAAGACCGAGCCTGCCTCGACCAGCACGCCGTCGCGCATCGCCCGTTCGGCGATCGCCGCGTCGTCGCAGCCCTCGGGCAGGCGCACCCAGCAGGCCGAGCCGCCCTTGACCGGCACCGGCGACCAGTCGCGGAACTCGTGCGCCAGCGACTCGAGCAGCACGCGGGCCCGCTGCCGGAAGGCCTGCTGCGTGCGTCGCAGCAGCGCATCGTGGTGGCCCTCGGCGACGAACAGCGCCAGCGCCCGCTGGGTCATGCTGGCCGGGTGCCGCAGCATCAGTCGACGCAGCGCGCGCAGCTGCGCGATCAGCTCCGGCGCGGCCGCGACGAAGCCCAGGCGAACGCCCGGCGCGAAGGTCTTGGACAGGCTGCCGACGTAGATCACGCGCCCCGACGTGTCCAGGCTCTTGAGTGCCGGGGTCGCTTTGCCGTCGTAGACGTTCTCGGGCTCGTAGTCGTCCTCGATCACGCCGATGTCGCTGCCGGCGGCCATCTCCAGCAGCGCACGGCGCCGGTCCAGCGGCAGCGTCACCGTCGTCGGGCACTGGTGGCTCGGCGTCACGTACAGATAGCGGCAGCGCGCCAGCTGTCGGTCGATCACCAGTCCCGACGCGTCGACGGCCAGCGGCAGCAATCGGGCCTGGCGCAGCGCGAAGATGTTGCGGGCATCGGGGTAGCCCGGGTCCTCGACGCCGACCGGCATGCGCGGCGCCAGCAGCAGCTGCGCGACCAGGTACAGCGCCTGCTGGGCGCCGACGGTGACCAGGATCTCGGAGTCGCGCG
>CAYGZN010000206.1:0-5970 GCA_964354355.1 uncultured Burkholderiaceae bacterium
TGCCGCGCCGGCGCCCGCCGGCGGCGGCGGGGCAGGGGGCCCGGACGCGGCCGTGCCGTCGGATCCACTCGTCACTTCAGCGACGGGCGGACCGATCGACGCGGCCGCCGACGCGCAGGCGCGCGCGCTGATCGACGACATCGTCGCCCGGCAATTGGCGCGGGGCCGGTGAGCCGCGCCGCGGTCGATTCGGCCGCAGGGCCCGGGCGTGGCGCCGGACCCGCTCCGGGCCACGGCCCGCTCGAAGGCGTCGAACGAACCCTTGGGGCGATCGGTCTGTCGCTGGCCACGTTCATGAACGTGCTGGACTCGTCGATCGCCAACGTGTCGATCCCCGCCATTGCCGGCGACCTCGGCGTCAGCCCGAGCCAGGGCACGTGGGTCATCACCAGCTACGGCGTGGCCAATGCGATCTCGCTGCCGCTGACGGGGTGGCTGGCGCGACGGTTCGGGCAGGTCAGGCTGTTCATTGCCAGCGTGCTGCTGTTCGTGCTGGCCTCGTGGCTGTGCGGCCTGGCGGGCTCGCTGCAGTGGCTGCTGGCCTGTCGCGTGCTGCAGGGGGCCGTTGCCGGTCCGATGATCCCGCTGTCGCAGACGCTGCTGCTGGGCAGCTATCCGCCCGAGCGTGCAGGCGCCGCGCTGTCGCTGTCGTCGATCACCGTGCTGGTCGCGCCGATGGTCGGGCCGCTGCTGGGCGGCTGGGTCACCGACACCCTGTCGTGGCCGTGGATCTTCTACATCAACATCCCCGTCGGGCTGCTGGCGGTCGGCCTGTCGTGGTGGGTCTATCGCGGCCGGGAGTCGCCATCGGCGCGCGTGCCGCTCGACGCGTTCGGCCTGGCGCTGCTCGTCGTGTGGGTCGGTGCGGTGCAGATCGTGCTCGACACCGGCAAGGAGGCCGACTGGTTCGCGTCGCCGTTCATCGTCGCGTGCTCGATCATCGCGGCCGTCGGTCTGGTGGTGTTCGTCGTCTGGGAGCTGACCGCCGAGCACCCGGTCGTCGACCTGACGCTGTTCGGACGGCGCAGCTTCTGGGTCGGCACGCTGGCCATCGCGGTGGGGTACGGCACCTTCTTCGGCAATGTCGTGCTGCTGCCCCTGTGGCTGCAGCAGCAACTGGGCTACACGGCCACGTGGGCCGGCCTGATCCTCGCGCCGGTCGGGCTGGTCGCGATCCTGCTGACGCCCTGGGTGGGGCGCCGCATCGACCGCGGCGACCCGCGCTGGCTGGCCACCGTGTCGTTCGTGACCTTCGCGCTGGTGTTCTGGGCCCGCGCTCAGTTCGACATGCACACCGACGTGTGGCACCTGGTGTTGCCGACCTTCCTGCAGGGCGTGGCCGCCGCGTTCTTCTTCATTCCGCTGGTGTCGATCGTCGTGTCCGGCCTGCCCCCCGATCGCCTGCCGGCCGCATTCGGACTGTCCAACTTCCTGCGGATTTCGGCCGGCGCGTTCGGCGTGTCGATCGCAACGACCGCCTGGGAGGACGGCGCCGCCGTGCACCACGCGCGACTGGTCGAGTCCGTCACGCCCGACAACCCCGCGTGGGGCGATACGCTGACGGTGCTGGAGGCGACCGGCCTGAGCCGCGAGCAGGCGCTGGCGGTCGTCGCGCGTCAGGTCGACCTGCAGGCGTTCACGCTGTCGGTCAACGAGGTGTTCATGGTGTCTGCCGTGCTGTCGCTGGCGCTGGCCGCGATCGTGTGGGTGGCGCGCCCGGTGCGCCGGCCGGCGCCGGCGTCCGTCGCGGGCCGCGGCGAGCCGAACCGCGCACAACCCGCCCGCGGGCAGCCGGCCCGCAGTTAGCCGGCTCGCGGTTAGCCGGCCTGTGCCGAACCCGCGGCAAGCCCCAGCTCCTGCGCCAGGCCGATGCGTTGCAGCTTGCCGGTGGCGCCCTTCGGGATCTCGTCCATGAACAGGACCTTGCGCGGCACCTTGAAGTCCGCGAGGCGCTTCGCCGCGAATTCGCGCAGTTCCCGTTCGGTCAGCGGCATGCCCTCGCGCAGCACGACCACGGCGCCCACCTCCTCGCCGAGCTTGTCGTGCGGGATCGCAAACGTGACCACCTGCGCGACCGCCGGGTGGTCCATCAGCACCTCGTCGACCTCGCGCGGCGACACCTTCTCGCCGCCGCGGTTGATGATCTCCTTCAGTCGCCCGGTGATCGTCAGGTAACCGTCGGCGTCCATCACGCCCTGGTCTCCGGTGCGGAACCAGCCGTCGGCGAACGCCTCGGCGTTGGCCTTCGAATTGCTCTCGTAGCCGCGCGTGACGTTGTCACCGCGGATCACGACCTCGCCGTTCTCGCCCGCGGCCAGCAGCCGGCCGTCGGCGTCCATGATCGCCACCTCGGGGCCGGCCGCGATGCCCACCGTGCCAGGCTTGCGGGCCCGAGGCGGCAGCGGGTTCGCGGCCATCTGGTGGGCCGCCTCGGTCATGCCGTAGGACTCGACCAGCGGCGCGCCGAACACGGCCTCGATCTCGCGGATCACCTGGGTCGGCATCGCCGACGACGACGAGCGGATGAACCGCAGCGGATGCGCGGCGATCACCGCTTTGTTGCTCGCCGCTCGCGCCAGGATCGCCTGGTGCATCGTCGGCACCGCCGTGTACCAGGTGGGCCGGGCCTCGTCCATCCACGCGAAGAACTTCAGCGCGTTGAACCCGGGCGTGCAGCACACGCTGCCGCCGGCCGACAGCGGCGCGGTGATTCCCGCAATCAGGCCGTGGATGTGGAACAGCGGCATGATGTTCAGGCCGCGGTCCTCGGCCGACAGCCTCAGGAACTCGCGGATGTTGCGCGCGGACGCGCAGACGTTGCGCTGCGACAGCGGCACGATCTTCGGTCGCGACGTCGTGCCCGACGTGTGCAGCACCAGCGCGACGTCGTCCGGCTTGGCGGGGCCGGGGGCCGGGGCGGGTGAATGCACCCCACCCGCGACCTCCCGCAGCGTGAACGATCCGGCGCCCCGTTCCGGCTGGCCCTGCAGTTCCAGCACGCGCACACCGAGCTTACCCGCCACCGCCACCGCCGGCGACGTGCTGCCCGCTTCGACGATCAGCGCCTTGGCGCCGAGGTCCGACAGGTAGAACTCGAACTCGTCGGCCCGGTAGCCCGGGTTCAGCGGCGCCGACGCCGCACCCGATGCGACCGACAGAAAGGCGGTCGCCATTTCGGGGCCGTTGGGCAGCACGATCGCCACGCGGTCGTTGCGCCCGATGCCGAAGCCGTTCAACGCGGCGACCGTCGAGCGGACCAGCCCGCGCAGGCTCGCATAGCTGAGCGGCACGCCGCCGGGTGCGGTCAGCGCGGGCGATGCATCTGCGCCATGGGCGAGCAGCGACTCGATCGTGTGGTTCATCGATTGGCGACCCGGTGTCGGGTGATTGCGAACTGTCCGTCTGGGAGAGGGGCGATTGTACGACGCGGCTGAAGCGTCAGCAGCCCGCTGCTACCTGCGCCGGCGCACGGCTCGCGTCAGCCGCCCGCGGGCGCGACCTGCAGTCGCCCCTTGCGATCGGTCAGCGTCTTCGACAGCAGCGCGCAGCACGCGTACACGGCGTCGCAGTGAGGGGTCAGCGTGCGGGTCATGCGGGCCAGCTCGATCACCGAGCCCAGCAGCGCGTCCAGCTCCAGCGTGCGTCCGTGCTCCACGTCCTGCAGCATCGACGTCTTGTGCTCGCCCACCGCCTGCGCACCGGCGATGCGCTTTTCGATCGGAATCCGGAAGCGCACGCCGAGCCTTTCGGCCACCGTCTGCGCTTCGCGCATCATCTCGGTCGCCAGCGCGCGGGTGGCCGGGAACGCGCAGATCGTGGCCAGCGTGGCGTGGCTCAGCGCGCTGACCGGGTTGAAGGTCAGGTTTCCCCACAGCTTGAGCCAGATCTCCGATCGCAGGTCCGACGACACCGGCGCCTTGAAGCCGGCGCGCGTCAGCGCCTCCGAGATCCGCAGCGCGCGCTCGGACTTGCTGTTGTCCGGCTCGCCCAGCGAGAAACGGTTGCCCTCGATGACCTTGACCACGCCTGGCGCGATCAGCTCGCTGGCCGGATAGACGACCGAGCCGATGATGCGGTCGTTCGGAATCCTGGCTGCGATCGAGCCGTCCGGGTCGACCGATGTCACCGGGCGACCGTCGTATTCGCCGCCCAGCCGATGGAAGTACCACCACGGGATTCCGTTCTGCAGCGTGACGACCGTGGTGCCTTCGTGGAACAGCGCCGGCACGTCGCGGGCCAGCGCGGCCACCTGATGCGCCTTCAGCGCCAGCAGCACGCAGTCCTGCGGCCCGGCGTCGGCCATCGACTGCACGGCGCGCACCTGCGTGGCGGTCCGCTCGCTGCCGTCCTCCTCGATCAGGCGAAAGCCGCTCGAGTTGATCGTCGACAGGTTCGCGCCGCGGGCCACGAAGGTGACCGTTTCGCCCGCCAGCGCCAGCCGCGCGCCCAGATAGCCGCCGATCGAGCCGGCCCCCACCACTGCGATCTTCATGTCGTTTCGAGTCCGAATCGTTGGCTGCGTCGCGGGTTCCGGTCGGTCGATCGTAGCACCGCGACGGGGCCTGTTTTGTCGGCGAAAAGCCCATTTCACATCGCGCAATCGAGCGCGAGCGCCGCACCATTCGTGTTTTCCAATGTGGAAGACCCCATTGCACATCGTGACATCTGCCCCGTAAGTGCATGAATTGACTCAGATCACAGATGTTCCAATTAAGTGACATTTTCCTGTTGCCTCGCAGCAAGAGGGTCGGGTAACGTACGGGCACTTACCGCATCGTCAACCAGGGAGTCCTCCTCCATGTCATCTCGCGAACTCGAAGCACAGAAACTCCAGAAGGAATGGGCCGACAACCCGCGCTGGCGCGGCATCAAGCGCGGCTACACCGCCGAGGACGTCGTGCGCCTGCGCGGCTCGGTCCACGTCGAGCACACGCTGGCCAGGCGCGGCGCCGAGAAGCTCTGGAAGCTTATCAACGAAGAGCCGTTCGTCAATTCGCTGGGCGCGCTGACCGGCAACCAGGCGATGCAGCAGGTCAAGGCCGGCCTGAAGGCGATCTACCTGTCCGGATGGCAGGTGGCCGGTGACGCGAACGTGGCGGGCGAGATGTATCCCGACCAGTCGCTGTATCCGATCAACTCGGTGCCGACCGTGGTCCGCCGCATCAACAACGCGCTGACCCGCTGCGACCAGATCCAGTGGATGGAAGGCAAGAACCCCAAGGACGCGGGTTTCATCGACTACTTCGCCCCGATCGTGGCCGACGCGGAAGCCGGCTTCGGTGGCGTGCTCAACGCGTTCGAGCTGATGAAGTCGATGATCGACGCGGGGGCTGCCGGCGTTCACTTCGAGGATCAGCTGGCTGCGGTCAAGAAGTGCGGCCACATGGGCGGCAAGGTGCTCGTTCCCTCGCGTGAGGCGGTTGCCAAGCTGGTCGCCGCCCGCCTGGCCGCCGACGTGATGGGCGTGCCCACCGTGCTGCTGGCGCGTACCGACGCCGAAGCCGCCGACCTGGTCACGTCGGACGTCGACGACAACGACAAGCCGTTCGTGACCGGCGAGCGCACGGTCGAAGGCTTCTATCGCACCAAGCCGGGCCTGCAGCAGGCGATCTCGCGCGGCCTGGCCTACGCGCCGTACGCGGACCTGATCTGGTGCGAGACCGGCAAGCCCGACCTCGCGTTCGCCAAGGCGTTCGCCGACGCGATCCAGAAGCAGTTCCCCGGCAAGATGCTGGCCTACAACTGCTCGCCGTCGTTCAACTGGAAGAAGAACCTCGACGACGCCACCATCGCGAAGTTCCAGAAGGAGCTCGGCGCCATGGGCTTCAAGTTCCAGTTCATCACGCTGGCCGGCTTCCACTCGCTGAACTACTCGATGTTCGATCTGGCCTACGGCTACGCCCGCAACCAGATGTCGGCCTACGTCGAGCTGCAGGAGCGCGAGTTCGCCGCAGAGGCGCGCGGGTATAC
>CAYGZN010000207.1:0-5961 GCA_964354355.1 uncultured Burkholderiaceae bacterium
CGAATACTTCCTGAGCATCCAGAAACCATGAACCGCCCGCTTCCGCCCGTCAGCTTCGAGTTCTTCCCCCCGAACACGCCCGAGGGCCTGGCCAAGCTGCGCGGCGTGCGCCAGCAGCTCGCTGCGCTGGCCCCCGAGTTCTTCAGCGTCACCTACGGCGCGGGCGGCGCGACCCGCGACAAGACCTTCGGCATCGTGACCGAGATCGCGGCCGAGGGGCACGCGGTCGCGCCGCACCTGTCCTGCGTCGGGGCCACCCGCAGCAGCGTGCGCGAACTGCTCGAGCAGTATCGCGAGCGGGGCATCCGGCGCCTGGTCGCGTTGCGCGGCGACCTGCCCTCGGGCATGGTCGACTCCGGCGACTTCCGCTACGCCAGCGACCTGGTCGCCTACGTGCGCGAACAGACGGGGTCGTGGTTCCACATCGAGGTGGCCGCCTATCCCGAGATGCATCCGCAGGCGGCGTCGCCACAGGCCGACCTGCGCGCGTTCGTGCGCAAGGTCGAGGCCGGTGCCGATGCGGCGATCACGCAGTACTTCTTCAACGCCGACGCCTACCTGCGCTTCGTCGACGACGTGCGGGCGCTGGGTGTGCGCGTGCCGATCGTGCCCGGCATCATGCCGATCGCCAACTACACGCAGCTGGCGCGCTTCTCGGACGCGTGCGGCGCCGAGATCCCGCGCTGGATCCGCCTGAAGCTCGCGGCCTTCGCCGACGACACCGCGTCGCTGCGTGCGTTCGGCCACGACGTCGTCACCGCGCTGTGCGCGCGGCTCGTCGAAGCGGGCGTCCCGGGGATCCACTTCTACACGCTGAACCAGGCCGCCCCGTGCCTCGGGATCGTGCGTTCGCTGGCGGGCCCCAGCGGCTCGACGACGGCCCCCGGCGCCACCCCGACGGCGACGCCGGGCGGCTCGACGACGCCGACGCCGGGAAACTGACGGCGAAACGCCGCACCGGGGCGCCGCCCGCAGCGGCCGGCGGGCCGCTCGTCGGCCGGTGCCGTCGGGGCCCCGCCTTCCGGCCGCAAACGATTGGTCCGCCCGCGATCCGTGACTACCATGGATCGCGACCCCACCGAACCGTGGGGAAACGGGAGAACCAGCCGGTGCAGGCCACCCTCGAACACGACGTCGACGCAGATCAGACCGCCACGCTGATTGCAGCCAGCCGGCGGTACCAGATCGCCGTGCGGGATCTGCAGATGGGCATGTTCGTCGCCGAGCTGGACCGGCCCTGGCTGGACACGCCGTTCCTGCTGCAGGGCTTCCTGGTGGACAGCCAGGTCGAGCTGGACACCCTGCGCAAGTACTGCCAGTACGTGTACGCCGACCTCGAGCTGTCGCTGCCGCAGGTCGCCGAGACGATCCGGCGCGCCGAGGTGCGCGGCGCGAGCCGCGCACCGGCCCGCGACGCGCCCGTCCCGGGCGCCCAGGACCCGGTGGGCGCAGCGGCGGCGGCCGAACCCGCGCCGGGCACGGACAAGCCGCAGCCCGAGGCCACGCCCGTGGCCGGGCCGCGTCGGGGCCCGTCGGGCCGGGTCTACAAGGCGCGGGCCGACGTGCGCATCAGCGCCGACACGCGCCAGCGCTTCCGCCAGCTGGTGCGTGCGTCGTCCGGCGCGCCGCCGCGGGCCCGCGACGACGGGGGCGGTGTGCTGCAGCGCGCAGCCTCGTGGGTGCGCGGCCTGCTCGGCGGCGACGACGAGCGCGCGCGCGGGCCCGCGCGCGAGCCGGGCACGCGCGAGCCGGTGCGGGCCTGGCTGCCGCCGGGCATCGAACTGACCGAGCACGCCGAGGCCCACCGCCTGGAGCAGGAGCTGCCCCGGGCGCGTTCGAGTTTCGCCGCCGGCCAGCAGGTGCTGCGCGACGTCGTGTCCGACATCAAGGTCGGGCGGATCCCGCAGATCGACCAGGTGCAGGCCGCGGTCGGCGACATGGTCGACAGCATGGTCGACAACGCCGACGCGCTGATGTGGATCGCGCGGCTGCGCAACGAGGACGTCAACACCTACAACCACGGCGTGCAGGTTGCGCTGTACCTGATCTCGCTGGGCCGCCACCTGGGCTTCCCCAAGAAGGACCTGGCTCACCTGGGGATGATCGGCATGCTGGCCGACATCGGCAAGATCAAGCTGCCGCGCGCGCTGCTCGAGAAGCCCGGGATGCTGGCCCCCTCGGAGTTCGGGCTGATCAAGGAGCACGTGCGCCTGGGCCTGGAAGCGATCCGCGCCGGAGCGCAGATCCCGCCCGAGGTCGAACAGGGCATCGCCCAGCACCACGAACGCCTGGACGGAACCGGCTACCCGAAGGGTCTCAAGGGCCAGGAGATCAGCATCTACGGCCGGATGACGGCGATCGCCGACAGCTTCGCGGCGCTGATCACGCCCCGTGCGTACGCGAACCCGTCGGCGCCGCAGGACGCGCTGATGAACCTGTACGAGTGGGCGGGCAGTTCGTTCCACGAGCCGCTGGTCGAGCAGTTCGTGCAGGCGATCGGCGTGTTCCCGGTCGGCAGCCTGGTCGAACTCTCCAGCGGCGAGGTCGCGGTCGTCGTGTCGCACAACCGCGTGCGGCGCCTCGAGCCGCGGGTGCTCGTGCTCACCGGCGCCGACAAGGTCCCGTTGTCCGAGCCGCGCGAACTGGACCTGTTCCAGCAGTCCCGCTCGGCCGGCGTCAAGCCGGTGCGGGTGCTTCGCGGGCTGCCGTCGGGGGCGTACGGATTGAAGATCCGCGACTACTACGCGACCGACGAATCCGCGGGCGATGACCGGGCCGGCTGAGGGTCCGCGTCCCGCGCGGCACCCCCGCCGGCTGCCCGTCAGCGGACTCGAACTGCACGCCCGGCAGCTGTTCAAGCGCAACACCGCGCGAGGCCCCGGCGTGCTGCTGGTCCGCCTGCAGCGCAGCGACCGGCTGCGCGCGCTGACGCACCGCCCCGACGCGATGCGCATCCTGGGCGAGGTGCTGGACCGCGTCGACGCCGCGCTGCGGCCCGACGACCGCTATGCGGTGGTCAGCATCGACGAGATCTGGATCGTGCTGGCCGAGGCCGGCACCGAGGGCATCGTGCACCTGGCCGCGACCGCCCTGCGCGACCGCATCGGCGGCGAGTACGTCGGCAGCTTCGACGACAGCACGCCGGTGCAGGTGACGGTCCGCGCGGCGCTGGGCGGCGCCTGGTTCGACCAGCCGCTGCCCGATCCGTGGGCGCTGCTGCAGGTCGCGTCGGTCGCGTTGCAGCAGGCGCAGGCCGACGAGCGGCGCGTGTGCGTGCTGCCGGCCAGCAGCGACGCCGAGCGCGGCCAGCGCGCGCGCATCGAGGCCGACCTTCGCGTGGCGCTCGAGCACAACGCGCTGGAGGTGCACTTCCAGCCGCAGGTGCTGCTCGCCGGCAATCGCTGCACGTCCGTCGAAGCGCTGCTGCGCTGGCCCCGCGAGCCCGGGCACGAGGTGTCGCCGGCGACGGTGGCGGCCATCAGCGAGGAGCGCGGGCTGATGCCCCAGCTCACGCAGTTCATCCTGCACACGACGCTGCGCCACATGTCCGGCTGGCAGTCGGTGGGCCTGGCGCTGAAGGTCGGCATCAACCTGTCGGCGCTCACGCTGTCCGACCCGAGCTTCCCCGAGCAGGTGCTGCAGGCCTGCGAGACCTGGGGTGTCGAGCCGTCGTCGCTGCTGTTCGAGCTGACCGAAGGCACCCTCGTCCAGAACCAGCGGGCCACGATCGCGTTCATGTCGCAGCTGCGCGGCTTCGGCTGCGAGCTGGCCATCGACGACTTCGGCACCGGCTATTCCTCGCTGGCCTACCTGCGCCAGTTCCCGGTCAACGAACTGAAGATCGACCGGATGTTCGTGCGCAACCTGATCGACAGCGCGGCCGACCGTCGCATTGCCAAGACCATCGTCGAGCTGGCGCACACGTTCGGGCTCAGGGCGCTCGCCGAGGGCGCGGAGGACACGGCCACCGTCGAGGTGCTCAGACGGCTGGGCTGCGACGCGATCCAGGGCTGGGCGGTCGCCCGCGCGATGCCCGGCGCCGAGGTCGTCGACTGGGTCCGCAGGTTCAACGCGCCGCCGGCCACGCCGAAGCTTCCCGAAGCAGCACTCGAGACTGCGTGACCACGGCGTCCAGCGGCTCATCGTGCGGTGCAGCCGCGAGATCGGCGATCTCGGCGGCGTCGTAGCCCACGCCGACGGCTCGCACCGCCACCGCGCCCGCCGCGCGCCGCATCGCCAGCGTCCGATCGTAGAAGCCGCCGCCGTAACCCAGCCGGTGGCAGCGTGCGTCGAAGCCCACGCACGGCACGACCAGCACGTCGGGCGTCACGGTGGTGTCAGCCACCGGGCGCGGGATGCCCATCGCGGCCGCCGTGGTCGCGTCCCCCGGCGCCCAGGCGACGAACCGCAACGGGGCATCGGCAGCGTCCACCACCGGCAGCCCGAGGCGTACGCCGCCCTGCGACCAGCTGCCGAACAGGTCCGTCAGGTCCGGCTCGCCGCGCACCGGCCAGTACACACCCACGACGCACGGTCCCGCAGCGCCGTGCGCACGCATCACGATGCCGGCGAGCAACGCCCGCAGCCGCCGAACGATGGCCGCGTCCGCCGTGCATCGCCACGGCGCCGACAACTGTCGGCGCCAGCGCAGCAGATCCCCGCGCAGCGCCGCGCGGTCCGCTGGACTGCCATCGTCGCGTGATATCCTCGATCGGATCTTGTCGATCATCGCAGCACGGATCTGTACCTTGAATACGCGCGCCGCCACGTTGGCCTCGACACTTCGCACCGGTCGTGACGCGCCCGGGCGGTGTCTGCGCGTGCTGGCTGCGTTGATTGTAGGCGCAGTTGCGGCGCTGCCACTGGCCGTGGCGGCCGCATCGCCCGCCCCGGCCCCGAAGGGTTGCGGCAAGAACTGTCCGAAGCCGGTTGCCGCGAACCTGTCGCCCGACGAGGCGTTCGTCGCCGCCCGACAGGCAGCCGTCGCAAACGACGCCGACCGCTTCGCCGCCGCCGCCGACCAGGTCGGCGCACACCCGCTGCGCGCCTACGTCGACTACTGGCGGCTTCGGCTGCGCATCGCCGAGGGGCGTCCCGACGCCGCAAGCGGCGCGGCCGATGCGGACATCCGTGCGTTCATCGACCGGAACCGGGACACGCTGGTCGCGGACCTGATGCGTCGCGACTGGATGCTCAACCTCGGGCGCCGCCAGGCCTGGGACACGTTCGATGCGGTCCACGCCGACTGGGTGGTGCGCGACGATTCCGGGCCCCGCTGCCTGGCGCTGCAGTCGCGCGTGTCCCGCGGCGAGAACGTCGCGGTGCCGGCGCGTGCGCTGCTGATGCAGCCGCGCGACCTGGGCGAGCCGTGCAACAACCTCCTCGCCGCGCTCGCCGGCAATGGCCAGTTCGGGCCGGAGGAACTGCGCCAGCGCCTCGAGGTCGCGATCGAGTCGGGCTCGCCCAGCGCGATGCGCCGCGCCGCGCTGCTGGTGAACCCGTCGATCGACACCCGCCAGGTCGACATCGCCATCGCCCGGCCTTCCACCGCGCTGGCCTCCAACCCGCCCCGGGAAGTGGCGATGATCGCGTTCGGCGTGCTGGCCCGCACCGAGCCGGCCGTCGCTGCCGAACGCCTGGACCAGCACGGCAACCGGCTGCGCGCGGACGACCGGTCGTTCCTGCTGACCCAGGTCGCGGCCAGCGCAATGCGCAAGCTGATGCCGGAAGCGCACGCCTGGACGCTCGCCGCGCGTGATTCCGCAGCCTCCGACGAGACACTCGCCTGGATGGCCCGCGCGGCGCTGCGGGCCGAGGACTGGCCGCTGGTGAAGTCCGTGATCGGGCGGATGAGCCCGGAGGGGCGCGCCGACCCGGCGTGGACCTACTGGCTCGGCCGCGCGCTGCAGACGGCGGCCGCGGCGCCCGCACGCGGCGCCGCGCTGCGCCGACTCGAGTTCG
>CAYGZN010000208.1:0-5924 GCA_964354355.1 uncultured Burkholderiaceae bacterium
TGCCCGAGGGCACGGAGATGGTGATGCCGGGGGACAACGTGAAGATGGTGGTGACGCTGATCGCGCCGATCGCCATGGAACAGGGCCTGCGCTTTGCCATCCGCGAGGGCGGACGCACCGTGGGCGCCGGCGTCGTCGCCAAGATCTTCGAATAAAACCGGCGCGGCAGCGCCGCGCCACCGCTCTTTGAAGGAATCGAGATGCAGAACCAGAAGATCCGGATCCGCCTGAAGGCTTTCGACTACAAGCTGATCGACCAGTCGGCCGCCGAGATCGTCGACACCGCCAAGCGCACCGGTGCGGTGGTGCGCGGGCCGGTCCCGCTGCCCACGCGAATCCAGCGCTTCGACGTGCTGCGTTCGCCGCACGTGAACAAGACCTCGCGCGACCAGTT
The DNA here is from genome assembly GCA_964354355.1 of uncultured Burkholderiaceae bacterium. Taxonomy (GTDB): domain Bacteria; phylum Pseudomonadota; class Gammaproteobacteria; order Burkholderiales; family Burkholderiaceae_E; genus CAYGZN01. The sequence goes on from CAYGZN010000208.1 coordinate 395, forward strand.
CGAGATCCGCACGCACCAGCGGCTGATGGACATCGTCGACCCGACCGACAAGACCGTCGACGCGCTGATGAAGCTCGACCTGCCCGCCGGGGTCGACGTGGAGATCAAGCTGCAGTGAGCCCGGCGTGAACGCCCGCGCGGCTTTGGCTTGCGCGGGTTGTCGCACGACGCTATACTTTAAAGCTTTCCCGCCGATCGGCCAGCCTGCACTGCCGGCAGGCCGATCCAATCATCCCCGGCCAATCGCAGCCGGGATCGGAGCAAGAACATGAGCCTTGGCCTGCTAGGACGCAAGGTCGGCATGATGCGCATCTTCACCGACGACGGCGACGCCGTTCCGGTCACGGTGCTCGACGTGTCGAACAACCGCGTCGCCCAGATCAAGTCCGTCGAGTCCGACGGTTACTCCGCGGTGCAGGTCGCCTACGGCACCCGTCGCGCCACCCGAGTCAACAAGGCCCAGGCCGGGCACTTCGCCAAGGCCGGCGTGCAGGCGGGCAGCGACCTGCAGGAATTCCGCGTCGCCGCCGACGGCCTGGGCGAGCTCAAGCCCGGCTCGGTGCTGCCGGTCGACATGTTCCCGGTGGGCCAGAAGGTCGACGTGGCGGGCACCTCGATCGGCAAGGGCTTCACCGGCACGATCAAGCGCCACAACTTCAGCTCGGGGCGCGCCTCGCACGGCAACTCGCGCTCGCACAACGTGCCGGGCTCGATCGGCATGGCGCAGGATCCGGGCCGCGTGTTTCCGGGCAAGCGGATGTCCGGCCACATGGGCGACGTCGCGTGCACCGTGCAGAACCTCGAGATTGCGCGCATCGACAAGGAGCGCGGCCTGCTGCTGGTCAGGGGCGCCGTGCCGGGCGCCAAGGGGGGTGCCGTCGTCGTCACCGCCGCCGTGAAGGCGCCCGCCAAGGCCGGCGCGGCCAAGGCATAAGGAGCGGCGATGGAACTGAAGCTTCTGAACGACAAGGGACAGCCGGCCGCGACCGTGGCGGCTGCCGACACGGTGTTCGGCCGCGATTTCAACGAGCCGCTGATCCACCAGGTGGTCGTCGCCTACCAGGCCAACGCCCGCAGCGCCAACCGCCAGCAGAAGGACCGCTCCGAAGTGCGCCACAGCACGAAGAAGCCGTGGCGCCAGAAGGGCACCGGCCGCGCGCGCGCCGGCATGACCTCGTCGCCGCTGTGGCGCGGGGGCGGCCGAATTTTCCCGAACTCCCCCGAGGAGAACTTCGGCCACAAGGTCAACCGCAAGATGTACCGGGCGGGCATGTGCTCGATCCTGTCGCAGCTGGCGCGCGAGGACCGTGTCGCGATCGTCGAGTCGATCTCCGTCGACGCGCCCAAGACCCGTCTGCTGCTCGACAAGCTCAAGGGCATGGGCCTGGACTCGGTGCTGCTGATCACCGACGGACTCGACGAGAACCTGTGGCTCGCGTCGCGCAACCTGCCCAACGTGCTGGTGCTCGATGCCAAGAATGCCGACCCGGTGTCGCTGGTGCACTTCAGCAAGGTGCTGATCACCAAGCCGGCGCTGGCCAAGGTGCAGGAGATGCTGGGATGAACCAGGAACGTCTGATGCAGGTGCTGCTCGCGCCGATCGTCTCCGAAAAGAGCACGATGCTGGCCGACAAGAACGACCAGGTCGCCTTCCGGGTGCTGCAGGACGCCACCAAGCCCGAGATCAAGGCGGCGGTCGAGCTGCTGTTCAAGGTCCAGGTCGAGTCGGTGCAGGTCCTGAACCAGCAGGGCAAGAAGAAGCGCTCGGGCCGCTTCAACGGCCGCCGGCGCAACGTGCGCAAGGCCTACGTCAGCCTCAGGCCCGGCCAGGAAATCAACTTCGCGGAGACCAAGTAATGGCGGTCGTCAAAGTCAAGCCGACCTCGCCCGGCCGCCGCGCGGTCGTCAAGGTCGTCACGCCCGGGCTGCACAAGGGCAAGCCGCACGCGGCGCTGGTCGAGAGCCAGCACCGGGGCTCGGGGCGCAACAACCTGGGCCACATCACCACGCGCCACCGCGGCGGCGGCCACAAGGCCCACTACCGCGTGGTCGACTTCCGCCGGAACAAGGACGGCATCCCGGCCAAGGTCGAGCGCATCGAGTACGACCCGAACCGCAGTGCCCACCTGGCGCTGCTGTGCTACGCCGACGGCGAGCGCCGCTACATCCTGGCGCCGCGCGGCGTCGCGCCGGGCACCAGCCTGATGTCGGGCGCCGAGGCGCCGATCCGCGCGGGCAACACGCTGCCGATCCGCAACATCCCGGTCGGTTCGACGATCCACGCGATCGAGATGCTGCCCGGCAAGGGCGCGCAGATCGCCCGGTCGGCCGGGGCGTCGGCGCAGCTGCTGGCCCGCGAGGGCACCTACGCGCAGGTGCGCCTGCGCTCGGGCGAGATCCGGCGCGTGCACATCGAGTGCCGCGCCACGCTGGGCGAGGTGGGCAACGAGGAGCACAACCTGCGCCAGATCGGCAAGGCTGGGGCCGTGCGCTGGCGGGGCGTGCGCCCGACGGTTCGCGGCGTGGCCATGAACCCGATCGACCATCCGCACGGCGGGGGCGAGGGGCGCACCGGCGAGGGCCGCGTGCCCGTGAACCCGTGGGGGCAGCCGACCAAGGGCTACCGCACGCGCAGCAACAAGCGAACCGGCACGATGATCGTGCAGCGCCGGCACAAGAGATAACGGGTGAGCCATGGCACGTTCAGTTAAGAAGGGGCCTTTCGTCGACGACCACCTGATCAGGAAGGTCGACGCCGCCCAGGCCATCAAGGACAAGAAGCCGATCAAGACCTGGTCGCGGCGCTCGACGATCCTCCCCGAGTTCATCGGGTTGACGATCGCCGTGCACAACGGCAAGCAGCACGTCCCGGTCTACGTCAACGAGAACATGGTCGGCCACAAGCTCGGCGAGTTTGCGCTGACCCGCACCTTCAAGGGCCACGCGGCCGACAAGAAGGCAGGGGTCAAGGGCAAGGTCGCCCCGCGCAAGTAAGGAGCACAGCCGATGGAAACCAAAGCAGTGTTGCGCGGGGTGCGGCTGTCGGCCCAGAAGGGCCGGCTCGCGGCGGACCTGATCCGCGGCAAGCCGGTCGAGCAGGCGCTGAACATCCTGACCTTCTCGCCCAAGAAGTCCGCCAAGATCGTCAAGAAGGTGCTGGAGTCGGCGATCGCCAACGCCGAGCATAACGACGGCGCCGACGTCGACGAGCTCAAGGTCAAGACGGTGCACGTCGAGAAGGGGGCGTCGCTGCGCCGCTTCGACGCGCGGGCCAAGGGCCGCGGCGTGCGGATCGAGAAGCAGACCTGTCACGTCTTCGTGACCGTCGGCAACTGAGCGCGAAGGAAAGACGATGGGACAGAAGATTCATCCGACCGGCTTCCGCCTTGCGGTCAGTCGCAACTGGTCGTCGCGCTGGTACGCGAACAGCCGCGACTTCTCGGACATGCTCAACGAGGACCTGAAGGTCCGCACCTACCTGCGCAAGAAGCTGCGCAGCGCGTCGGTGGCCCGGGTGCTGATCGAGCGGCCCTCCAAGAACGCGCGCATCACCATCTTCTCGGCGCGCCCGGGCGTGGTGATCGGCAAGAAGGGCGAGGACATCGAGCAGCTCAAGGCCGAGCTGCAGCGCATGCTGGGCGTGCCGGTCCACGTCAACATCGAGGAGATCCGCAAGCCCGAGATCGACGCGCAGCTGATCGCCGACTCGATCACGCAGCAGCTCGAAAAGCGGATCATGTTCCGCCGCGCGATGAAGCGCGCGATGCAGAACGCCATGCGCCTGGGGGCGCAGGGCATCAAGATCATGAGCTCGGGCCGTCTCAACGGCATCGAGATCGCCCGCACCGAGTGGTATCGCGAGGGGCGCGTGCCGCTGCACACGCTTCGCGCCGACATCGACTACGGCTTCTCCGAGGCGGTGACGACGTACGGCATCATCGGCGTGAAGGTCTGGGTCTACAAGGGCGACACGCTGGGCCGCACCGACGTGGCCGCTGCCGAGAAGGACGTCGCGCCGCCGCCCGAGCGCGACGACCGCCGCACGCGCCGACCCGGTGCCGGCCGACCCGGTGCGCGGGGCCCCGGCGGGCCAGGCGCCCCGGGCGGTCCCGGTGGGCGCCGCCCGGCGCAGGCCGAGGGCGCAGACAAGCCGGCCGACAAGCCGGCCGAGAAGTCCGATGCGCCCCGCACCACGGTCAAGCGGGTGCGCAAGGCAGCCGGGCCCGCCGAAGCCAAGCCCGTCGAGGGCAAGGCCGCCGAGGGCAAGGGCGAATAAGGCCCGGACCAGGAGAACGACATGCTGCAACCCGCACGACGCAAGTATCGCAAGGAGCAGAAGGGCCGCAACAAGGGCATCGCGACCCGCGGCACCTCGGTCTCTTTCGGCGAGTACGGCCTGAAGGCCACCGGCCGCGGCCGGCTGACGGCCCGCCAGATCGAAGCGGCCCGCCGCGCGATGACCCGCCACATCAAGCGCGGCGGGCGCATCTGGATCCGGATCTTCCCCGACAAGCCGATCTCGCAGAAACCGGCCGAAGTCCGCATGGGCAACGGCAAGGGCAACCCCGAGTACTACGTGGCCGAGATCCAGCCGGGCAAGGTCCTGTACGAAATGGACGGCGTCGAGGAGACGCTGGCCCGCGAGGCGTTCGCGCTGGCCGCAGCCAAGCTGCCGATCGCGACCATCTTCGTGGCGCGCCACGTCGGCGCCTGAACCGGAAGACCGCCATGAAAGCCAGTGAACTCAGGACGAAGGACGTCGGCGAACTCGACAAGGAGCTCGCCGAACTGATGAAGGCCCATTTCTCGCTGCGCATGCAGTTCGCAACCCAGCAGCTGTCCAACAGCAGCCAGTTGCGCAAGGTGCGGCGCGACATCGCGCGCGTGCGCACGGTGCTGAACCAGAAAGCGACCGCCAAATGAACCAACAGGCACAGACCGAATCCGCCGAGCGGACCCTGACCGGGCGTGTGGTCAGCGCAAAGATGCAAAAGACCGTGACGGTGCTGATCGAGCGCAAGGTCAAGCACCCGCTGTACGGCAAGTACATCACGCGCTCGACGCGCTACCACGCGCACGCCGAGCAGCCGTTCAGCGAAGGCGACACCGTCGAGATCCGCGAGTGCCGCCCGATCTCCAAGACCAAGGCGTGGGTCGTGGTGCGCCTGGTCGAGGGGTCCAAGACGGTTTGAGCGCGGGTCGCCGGTTGACGGCCCGCGCAGGCGTGCTATACTCGAAAACTTTCGATTTTCCGGCTGCCGCAACCGGGCAGGATCGGAAAAACGGATCAGACCCGTTCCACGGGACCAAGACTGACCGCATGCAGTAGGCGCCCCCGGGCGCAGGCGGATTAAGTTGGGGCGAACACAACATGATTCAGATGCAGTCGACGCTGGACGTCGCCGACAACACGGGCGCGCGTTCGGTGATGTGTATCAAGGTGCTGGGCGGCTCGAAGCGCCGCTATGCCGGCATCGGTGACGTGATCAAGGTCTCGGTCAAGGAGGCGCAGCCGCGCGGGCGCGTCAAG
>CAYGZN010000209.1:0-5904 GCA_964354355.1 uncultured Burkholderiaceae bacterium
CGGTCGCGACGCACTACACGCTGGTGCAGCCGCGCGTCGGCATGGTGTTTCCGTGACACCTCGCCGGTCGTGCGCTGACCGCCTTCAACCTGGTGATCTTCGTGGGTGTGTTCCTGTCGCAGTGGGGGTTCGGCGTCGTGATCGACGCGTTCCGCACCCACGGCCAGTCCGAAGTGGCGGCGTTTCGCTCGGCGATGCTGGTGCTGGCGGGCATGCACGCGGCGAGCCTGGCGCTGTTCGTGCTGTGGCCGCGTCGCTGGGCCTCGCCGGGGGCGGCCCCGCGGCCGTGAGCGCGTCGCACGCCATTTAGAGTGGAGCCTCGAGTCGGCGCTGCCGGCTTGTGCCATCGCGGCGACTGACCTAGGGTGGACCGCATGACTTCCCCTGAAAGACGCCACCCGCGCCTCGGACGTCTGTCGCTGCGACCCGTTGGGCCGCAGGACGTGCCCGAGATGAAGCGATTCGTCGACCGATTGTCCGCGCAGACGCTGCACAACCGGACCCTCGGCGGATTCGTTCGCGTCGGCGAGACGCTGCTGCTGCAGCTGTGCTCGCCGCAGCCCCCGGCCGAGGTGGTCCTGGCGGTCGTGCAGCGCACGCCCGGATCGGGCCCCACGGGATTCGCCGCCGTCGGCCGGTTCGCGCCTTGCGACGATGCCCCGACGCTCGCGGAATTCGCGGTGACCGTGGCCGACGACTGCCAGCGCTCGGGGCTGGGGCGGCTGCTGCTCGGCGAACTGGCCGCGCTCGCGCGCGAGCGCGGCTATGCGGGGCTGACCGGAACGGCGCTGGCAACCAACGACGCGATGCTGGCGCTGGCGCAGGACGCGGGCTTCGAGATCGCGCCGGTCGCCGGCGAGGGTGGCCTCAGGCAGATGACGCTGCGCTTTGCGGCGCCAGGTGAAACGCACGGACCCCGATCACCACGCCGAGCACGAGCAGCGCGATCCCCGTCAAGGCCAGAGGCGCGGGCGTCTGCCCCCGCCAGATGAATCCGTAGAGCAGCGCGGACAGGGTCTCGAAGACGATCAGCTGGCCGGTCAGCGACGTCGGCAGCAGCCGCGACGCCTGGTTCCACAGCAGCGTGCCCAGCCACGACGCGCACAGGCCCAGCACCAGCATCAGTCCGACGAACAGCGCGGGCTGCGGACCCAGCGGAAAGTCGAACGGCTCGGTGCCCGTGCCGGTCGTCGACACGCGCAGCTGGGCCCACGCCGCGACCGCGCCCGCGAGCGCGAGCGGCAGCGTCGTCAGCCCCTGCGCCGTCGACCACGTCGCCGGCGAGCACGTCGGGTGCTCGCGCAACCAGTCCGCGTTGCGGATCGGGTACCAGGCCCAGCAGGCCACCGCGCCGATCGCCAGCAGCCCGCCCAGCGCGTAGCGCGCCAGACCGGTTTCGTCACCGGCCCCCAGTCGCGCCAGCTCGGTGTGGTTGACCAGCAGCACGCCCAGCGTGATCACCGCCAGCGAAGGCGCAAGCCGCCGCCACGGCAGCGCGCCCTCGGACGCGTTGGCGGCGATCGCGATGACGACCGGCAGCGTGCCGATCAGCACCGTCGGCAGCGGCACGCCGGCCAGCTGGATGCCGGCGGCCAGGAACGTGTAGTAGAGCAGGTTGCCGACCAGCGAGAGCCGCGCCGCCTGCGCCCAGTCGGCCGGTGCAAGCCGACGCAGCGCCGACAGGTCGGTCGCCGCCACCGCCAGCGCGATCAGTCCGAACGCCAGGTAGCGGCCCGCCGACAGCACCAGCGGCGGGTACTCGGACAGCATCACCGGGGCCACGAACACCAGCCCCCACATCAGGCCGGCCGCGAGCGCGCAACCCACGCCCAGCGCGAGCTGCCTGCCGGCGCGGCGCGTCACCGGTCAGCGCGCTTCGTCGAACGTGATCGTGCGCCCGGGGCGCGCGAACGGGTCGTCGGTGTACAGCGCGTTGGCGCGGTTGTGCGGATGCGCGGCCGCCTCGACGAAGTCCAGAACCGGCGACAGGCAGGCGTCGGTGGCTTCGCCGACCTTCGCCCACTCGTCGCGGGTGCGCTGCGCGAAGCGCTGCGCGAAGCGCTCGATCGTCTGCGGCCAGCTCGACCGGTCGTGCTGGCGCCGCGGATCGACCTCGCCCTGCAGCTCGAGTGCCTGCAGCAGCAGCTGGTAGAACTTGGCCTCGAGCGCGCCGACCGCGACGAACCGGTCGTCGCGCGTGCGATAGACGCGGTAGAAGGGCGGCGCGCCGTCGAGCAGGTTGTTGCAGCGCTGCAGGTTCCAGTAGCCGCCGGCCAGCATGCCGTGGAACATCGGCGTCAGCCCGACCGTGCCGGCCAGGATGCTGGAGGTGACCTCGCCGCCGCGCCCGCCGATCGAGCGGCGCACCAGCTGCGCGAGCACGCCGACCACCAGGTGCATCGCGCCGCCGCCGAAGTCGGCCACCACGTTCAGCGGCGGCACCGGCGCATCGGCCGTGCCGATCGCGTTGAGCACCCCCGCCAGGGCCAGGTAGTTGATGTCGTGGCCGGCACGCTCGGCCATCGCGCCGCGCGCGCCCCAACCCGACAGCCTGCCGATGACCAGCCTCGGATTGCTGGCCAGCAGCGTGGCCGGCGCCAGGCCGATGCGCTCGATGACGCCGGGCCGGAACCCCTCGAGCATCACGTCGCTGCGATCCAGGATCGCACGCGCCGCGGCCAGCCCGTCGGGCTGCTTCAGGTCGAGCAGCTCGATGCGCTTGCCGCGGTTGAGCAGGTCGTATTCGGGTTTCAGGCCGACGCCCAGCTTGGGGTCGGCCGGCGGCGAGATGCGGACCACGTCGGCCCCGAGCCCTGCCAGCAGCTGGCCGGCGAAGGGCACCGGTCCGATGGCGTGCATCTCGACGATCTTCAGGCCGGCGAGCGGGCCGGCAGCGGAGGGGGGTGACGACATGGTGGCGCGCGCCTGCACGTTGGATGAGCCCGGTGGGGGCGAGCCCGTCATTCTAGCGACACAGGGATGCCCTGGACCGGTTACAGTTCCTTCTTCGGCGGCTCGGGCATCGGAACCCGGAACAGGCGCCGCACGCCGTCTTCGCCCAGGTGCCGCCGCATGACCGCGGTGGCGTTGAAGACGAGCAATCCCAGGCTCACGCCGATGGCGGCTGCCAGCAACTGCGGCAGCTTCGGGTGTTCGACGATCTGGATCAGCGCGGGCAGGAAGCCCCCGCGCTCATGCCGCGACTCGAGTGCCGTCTCCAGCACGAACACGGCGAGCACACCCAGCCCGTACAGGGCGGTGCGCACCAGCACGTCGACCCAGGCGGGCCGGCGTTCGATCCACCTGCCCAGCGAGACGTGCTCGAGCACCAGCACGACCTTCGCGACGATCAGGGCGCCGACGAGCACCGACGAAAGCGCGAAGAACTCGATCCCGTACTCTTTCAGAATCAGGCTTTGCATCAGCATCAGCAGCAGGAACCACGCCGCGAACAGTGCGGTGGTCAGCCCGACCGCCTTGAGTTCTTCGAGCAGCCACGCGACACGATTCATCGATGACCCGCAAACGTTGTCCACGGTCGGTGCAGCATGTGCCGCCGGGTTACCACCTGAACGTGACCCCGACCACCGGTCCGCTGAAGTTGACGTCGGCGATCGCCTTGTTCGAGCCCAGGTCGTAGGACAGGTAGCGCCACGCGGCGACGGCCTCGCCCCACTTGAACGCGTAACCGATGCCAGCGATGGCCTGAAGGGTGAAGTCCGATTCGCCGGTGCCGATGTCCAGGTAATACGGCACGAACCAGGCGTTGTCGGGGCCGAAGCTGAACCGGCCCCGCACGCCGATGATCGCGTCCCAGTTCTCGAGTCCCGCCCGCGCGCTGCCGGCGCGGTCGGGCAGCGGGATCGAGCCGATGTTGCCGGCGATGTTTCAGCTCACGCTCTGAGCGATTTCGGCGTAGCGCAGCCCGCCGAGCACGTCCAGCGTCATGCCGGGCTGCTCGATCGCGCGGTAGTAGCCGGCGAACGTTCAGATCCAGCTCTTCATGTCGAGTTCCGCGTTGAGGGACGCGCTCGCGGGTATCTGGCTGCCCCCGATAGTGTCGTCGCGCACGTTCGTCTGCGCTTTGCCGAGGCTCATGTTGACCACGTCGGCGAAAGCGCCGAAGCGGCCCCGGCGCGCGTCGAACGTGCCCTGGAAGGTCATTTCCAGGTTATCGAGGATGTCGCCGATGCCGATCTTGAAGTCGCCCCCGCCGGGGGCCCGCGAGAATGTAGGCTGGCCCCTGATGTCGGGAAACCAGCCGTACACGCTCGCCCTGAACTGCCAGGCGTCGGCGGTCTGGGCCACGGCCGCCGCAGGCAGCAGCGCGGCCGACACGGCGGCCATGGCCGCCACTTTGCTGATCGCTCGTTTCATTGCTTCGTCCCCACGGGGGGCCGTCCTTGGCCGACCTTCTCTGCGCTGCCGAACAAAGTGCCCTGGCCTAGCTCGCGTGACGACCGCGGCCGTGCCGAGGCCCGTCTCACCTGACGACCGACCGGCGCGCGACGCCGCCGACGTTTCCGGCGACGCCGGGTTGGTTCAGCCCAGGGTCAACGACACCGACTCCAGGCGCGCCGACGCCCGGTAAGACACCCACCCCGGGTGCCCCAACTCCGACGTTGCCGACCGCACCGGGTTGGTTGATGCCGGGATCGGCCCTGCGATTGCCGAGCGCCCCCGGCTGGTTGATTCCGGGATCACGTGCCAGCGGCGTGCCTGGCAGGGCGACGAGCAGTGCGCCGAACAGCCACGCAAATGCCCACCGACTCGGCCTGTTCGTCATCGTGTGCCCTCGATGCGTACTTCGCGGCCCTGGGTCAGGGCTGCTGGCCCACGTACACCAGATTGTTTCCCTGGAAAGCCGCCCGGTAGTAGACGTTGCCGCAGCTGTAGTACTCGACGCCGCCCTTAGGCGCAGCGACGCAACCCGCGGGCAACGCGGGGACCACGGTGCCGATCGCGGGCGGGCTGCCGGCCGACCCCGGCGGCTTCGCGACGGCCGCCTGTTGTTGCGCCGTGGCGGCCTGCTGCTGGGCAGTTGCCGATTGCTGCTGGGCGACGGCCTGCTGCTGCTGCGCAGTGGTCGCCTGCTGCTGCGCGGTCGCCTGCTGCTGCTGTGCGCCGGCCGCCGCGGCGGTCGTGGCCGCGGTTGCCTCCACCGCCACGACGCGCCGTGTGGTGCGCCGGGCCACACCGGCCACCGAGACCGGCGTCAACGGAGCGCCGACGATGGCGGCCGCCTCGCGGGGGAAAGTCAAGCCGAGCGGGCTCTCGGGCGAAAGCTCCGCCAGCAGCAGGACCGGCAACGACAGGCCGAGCACCAGCGTCTTCATGGTCTTCTTGATGTTCATCGCAGTGTCCTTCGGTTCACCGATACGGACTAGCGCGTGCCCAGCGGCAGGAACTCGACCTTCTTCGCGCCGGCAGGGGCTGTGAAGGCGAACGTCCGGTCGGTGAACTGCGGCTTGAGGTTCCACTTCGTTGTGACCACCGAGAACTGCGGTGCGTTGACCACGTCTCTGGTCGTGATCACCAGCTTGCGGACCAGGGGCTCCTTGCCCTCCTGGATCCAGATCTGCCAGTCGACGTGAGGCGCGCGGAACGCAAGGTGATCGCAGCGCACGCCCTCGACCACGCTCTTGCCGACCACGAAGCTCGACGTCACATCGGTCATCAGGATGTCGTACGCGTTCCTGTAGATCAGGTCGCCGGCCGGCGCGACGATGTCTAGCGACGTCCGAGCGAAGTCGAGCATCTCTTCCAGCGTGCCGGGCGCGGGTACCGTGGCATAGACCTTCTCGCCGGGGCTATGCAGTGTCAGCGACCTGCCGTCGTAGTAGAAGACCTGCTCGACCAGATCGCCGGTGCGCTCGACCCTCAGCTTGTTCGGCCGCTGCACAG
>CAYGZN010000210.1:0-5901 GCA_964354355.1 uncultured Burkholderiaceae bacterium
CTGGGGCGTGAAGGTGCTGCGCTACGAGATCAAGGACCTGACTCCGCCGGCCGAGATCCTGCGCTCGATGCAGGCGCAGATCACGGCCGAGCGCGAGAAGCGCGCGCTGATCGCTGCCTCCGAGGGCCGCAAGCAGGAACAGATCAACATCGCCACCGGCGAGCGCGAAGCGGCGATCCAGCGCTCCGAGGGCGACAAGCAGGCCGAGATCAACAAGGCGCAGGGCCAGGCCGCGGCCATCACGACCGTTGCGCAGGCCACCGCCGAGGCGATCGCGCGGATCGCGGCCGCGATCCAGCGCCCGGGTGGGCCCGATGCAGTCAACCTGAAGGTCGCCGAGCAGTACGTCGACGCGTTCGGGCGGATCGCCAAGGAGGGCAACACCCTGATCGTGCCGGCCAATCTGTCCGACCTGTCGTCGCTGATCGCAGGCGCGATGAGCGTCGTTCGCCACCAGAAGGCCGCCGCCACGCCGCCGCAGACCTAGTTCACGCTCCGGATTGCCATGGGTTCAACGACGATCGCTTCCAGCGTCCGCCAGTTCCTGCTCGCCTATCCTCCGTTCACGCAGATGAGGGCGGAGGACCTCGACTTCCTCGTGCGCCGCCTCGAACTGGCGTACTACGCCAGGTCGGAACTGCTGGTGGGTCCCGAGTCGGGGTCGCCCGACGCGTGCTTCATCGTCAGGCAGGGTGTCGTCGAGGGCGTCCGGCCCGTGCCGCCGGGCGCCAGTACAGCTTCGGCGGTGGTTCAGCTGACACCCGGCGAGGTGTTCCCGGTCGGTGCGCTGATGGCCGACCGACCGGTCACCAGCGAATACCGGGCCAGCGGCGACGTCTTCTGCTGGATGCTCAAGAAGGCGGACTTCGACGAGTTGCTGCGCCGCAGCGACGTGTTCCTCGACTTCTGCAAGCGGCGCATGGGGGCGCTGCTGGATCTGTCGCAGCAGGCCGTCCAGGCGACGTATGCGCAGAACGCCACCCAGTGGCGATCGATGGTGGACCCGCTGGGCAGCCTGGTGCGACGCCCGGCTGTGACGGTCGCGTCCGGGGACTCGCTGCGCGCGGTGTTCGAGCGGATGGAAGACGAGAACGTCGGCTCGGTCATCGTCGCAGGCGCGGGAGGCCCCACCGATGCGGCCAGTGCCGGCATCTTCACGCGCCAGGACGTGATCGGGCGCGTGGTGCTGCCCGGGGTGCCGCTGGACACCGCGATCTCCGCGGTGATGACCGCCCCGATCATCACCATGGACGCCGGCGTGACGGTCGCCGAGGCGATGCTGCTGATGGCCCACCGGGCGATCCGGCACATCCCGGTCACCCGCGACGGCGAACTGATCGGCGTGGTCACCGAGCGCGACCTGTTCGTGTTGCAGCGCCAGAGCCTGCGCAGCATCGGCGACTCGATCCGCCACGGCCGCACGGTCGAGGATCTGGCGCGGGCCGCGGGCGACATCCGCACCTGGTCGAAGAGTCTGGTCGCGCAGGGCGTGGCGGCCGCGTTCGTCACGCGGCTGATCAGCCGGCTCAACGACCAGGTCACGGCCCGACTGATTGCGCTGATCGGTGCCGAGCACGGTCTGGACCTGAGCGACGCGTGCTGGCTTGCGTTGGGCAGCGAAGGTCGCGAGGAGCAGACGATCGCCACCGACCAGGACAACGGGCTGATCCTGGACGATGCGCGGGCCGGTGAGCGGCCGCGTTACCTGGCGTTTGCACAGGCCGTCAACCAGGCGCTGGACCGCTGCGGCTACCCGCTTTGCAAGGGCGGCATCATGGCGGGCAACCCCAAGTGGTGCCTGACCCGCACCGAGTGGCGGGACCTGTTCGACGACTGGATCGCACGCGGTGACCCGGAGAGCCTGCTGGCGGCCAACATCTTCTTCGACTTCCGGGCACTGACCGGAAACGCCGGCTTGGCCGCCGAGCTGCGGGCGCACGTGGCGCAGAAGGCGGCGGCGAACTCGCGCTTCCTGAAGCAGATGAGTGACAACGCGATGCGCAACGGACCGCCCGCGTCGTGGACCGCCGGAGTGCTCGAGCAGCTGTTCACGCGGGAGGCCGCCAGCGTCGACCTCAAGCTCAACGGCACGTCGCCGTTCGTGGACGGCGCGCGGCTGCTGGCGCTGGCGCACGGGGTGACGGTGACCGGCACGGGCGAGCGATTCGAGGCGCTGGTCGAGGCGGGCGTGCTCCCCGAGGCCGAGGCCCGCGCGTGGGTCGACTCGTTCCAGTTCCTGCAGGGCCTGCGGCTGCGGATCCAGCACGCCGATGTCTCGCAGCAGGCCGAGAACCCGAACCTGATCGACACCCGCGAGATGTCCGACCTGGACCGGCGGATCCTGAAGGAAGCGTTCCGGCAGGCGCGCAAGCTGCAGCAGCGGCTGGCGCTCGACTACCCGGGGTGAGCGCGTGCGCTGGCTGAAGACCTTCCTCGGCATCGGCGAGCCCGCCGAGTCGCGGGCCGCGCGGCTGCAGGCCAAGCGCTGGATCGTGCTGGACGTCGAAACCAGCGGCCTGGACCAGCGTTCCGATGCGCTGCTGGCGATCGGCGCCGTGGCGGTCACCGACCACCGCGTGGTCGTCGACGACAGTTTCGAGATCGTCGTGCAGCAGGCCCGCGCCAGCAGCCACGGCAATATCCTGGTCCACGGCATCGGCCAGCAGGCGCAGCTCGACGGCGTCGAGCCGCGCCAGGCGTGCAGCGCGTTCCTGGACTATTACCGCAACAGTCCGCTGGTGGGGTTTCACTCGAGCTTCGATCGCGCGTTCCTCGCGCGCGCGCTCAAGATCTACCTGGGCCTGCCGGTGCCGTCGGACTGGCTCGACCTGGCCGGGCTGGCGCCGGCGCTGAACCCGGGCGTCAAGGCCAAGGCGCTGGACGAATGGCTCGACCACTTCGGCCTGAGCATCGATCAGCGTCACAACGCGAGTGCCGACGCGTTCGTCACGGCGATGCTGTTCCTGCGGCTGCTCAAGCAGGTTCCCCCGCAGCACCGCTCGTTCCGGCACCTGCAAAAGCTGTCGCTTGCGCAGCGCTGGGCCGGCGGCTGAGCTGCGTGCCTCCCGCTGGGCGGGGCGGGCACGCCGGGATCAGCCTCGCGTGCTGCCCTTGATGAACCGCTGCCGCTCGCGCTGCCATTCGCGATCCTTCTCGACGGCGCGCTTGTCGTACTGCCGCTTGCCTTTGGCCAGGCCGACCTCGAGCTTGATCCGCCCGCCCTTGTAGTGCAGATCCAGCGGCACCAGCGTGTACCCGGCCCGCTCGACCTTGCCGATCAGCTTGGCGATTTCGCCCGCGTGCATCAGCAGCTTGCGGGTGCGGGTCGGGTCGGCCTTGACGTGCGTCGATGCCGTCTGCAAGGGCGTGATGTGGGCGCCGAGCAGGAACAGCTCCGCACCGCTGACGATCACGTAGGCCTCCTTGATCTGCACGCGCCCGGCGCGAATCGCCTTGACTTCCCAGCCTTCCAGCGCGAGCCCGGCCTCGAAACGGTCCTCGATGAAGTACTCGTGCGAGGCCTTGCGGTTGTCGACGATGCTCATGGACTGCCGCCGCGGCGGCGACCCGGTAGAATGGTCGGCGATTCTAGCAGTCGCCTCGGCCCCTTCCCGCATGCCTTCGGTCCGTGAGTCGGTGCTCGTTCCGTTCGGGGTGGCACAGCCATGCGCCCGGGTCGGGCGAGCCGAGGTGATCCATGGCTGATCGCATCCAGATCGAGGTGTGCTGGATCGGTCAGGTGCCCGTCGTGCGCATCCCGCTGTCGCTGCCTGCGGGCGCGACGGTCGCTTGCGCGCTGCAGGCCAGTGGTGTGGCCCGGTCGATCGGGCCCGGCGGCCTCGACGGGCTGGGGCTGGCCGTATTCGGGCGACGTTGCGCGGCGGACCGGGTGCTCGACGACAGGGATCGCGTCGAGGTGCTGCCGCCGCTCACCGTCGATCCGAAGACCGCACGCCAGCGCCGCGCCGACCACAAGCGCCGTGCGATCGGCGACGTGCGCTGGCTGCCTGGACGCTCGGCGCGATGACCAGGCCCGCGGTCAGCTGCGACAGGCCTCGCGCATCGACTTGCGGGCCGCGTCCAGGCGCTGCGCGCGTTGCGTCTCGTCGAGGATCTCGCGCTCGCCCTTCTCGTTGATGTACCCCATCCGCATGCCGCTCTCGATGGTGCGGATCTCGGCCCGCGACTCCTCGCAGGCCTTGGCCATGCGCTGCGCCTGGTCGGACTGCTCACGAGCCTTCTTGTCGGCCTCGGCGCGCTCGAGCTGTCGCTTGCGATAGTCGAGCTCCTTGTCGGCGGCGCTGACCGGGCCCGCGGGCTTGCCCGCGACGCCCCCCGGCTGCCCGGCAGCGGGTGCGGCTTCTTCGTCGCTCGCGCCGGCCACCGACGGGTTCGCCCCGGCCGGCTTTCGCACCGGGTTGCCGGCGGGCACGATCGCTGCCCGCGGCGCGTCCGATTGCGCTGCGCTCGTCGCGGCCGCAGTACCGGCGGAAACACCCGATCCGCCCGGGCCGTCGACGGGGGCCGGCCGGGCCGGGGCGCGAAGCACCTGGCTGGGCGCGACCGAGGTCGGCGGCGGCATGTCGGAGAACACCATCCTGCCATGGGCGTCACGCCACTGGTACTGGGCGCTGGCGTCGGTCAGGGCGGCGAGCGCAAGAGGCAGCGCGAGCAGCAGGTGTCTGAGATGCATGTCCGGAACCCCGTATGCGGATCGGGTAGGCACGGATTGTGGGTGGCCGCGCGCCGCGCGGCGATGCGCCACCGATGGGCGGAGGCTGGGCGGGCCCAAACGGAGGCGGGTATAATCGATATTTGTGCCTTGAGGGCCCTATGCGACTGGCCAAGAAAGCACTGACGTTCGACGACGTCCTGCTCGTTCCCGCCTTCTCCGAAGTCCTCCCGCGCGACACCTCCCTGAAGACCCGGCTGACCCGCCGGATCGCGCTGAACATCCCGCTCGTTTCGGCGGCGATGGACACGGTCACCGAGTCCCGGCTGGCCATTGCCATTGCCCAGGAAGGCGGCATCGGCATCGTGCACAAGAACCTGTCGCCGCGCGACCAGGCCCGTGAAGTGGCCCGGGTCAAGCGCTTCGAGTCCGGCATCGTTCGCGATCCGATCACGATCACCGCCGACATGAAGGTGCTCGACGTGATCACGCTGACCCAGCAGCACAAGATCTCGGGCTTGCCCGTGGTGCGCGGCAAGCACGTGATCGGCATCGTCACCAACCGCGACCTTCGATTCGAGACCCGGCTCGATGCGCCGGTCAGCACGATCATGACCCCGCGCGAGCGGCTGGTCACGGTCCCGGAAGGCGCCAGCCTGGAAGAGGCCAAGGAGCTGATGCACCGCCACCGGCTGGAGCGGGTGCTGGTAGTCAACGACGATTTCGAGTTGCGCGGCCTGATCACCGTCAAGGACATCCAGAAGGCGACCGAGCACCCCAATGCCTGCAAGGACGGGTTCGGTAAGCTGCGCGTGGGCGCGGCTGTGGGGGTCGGTCCGGACTCCGACGAGCGCGTCGAGGCGCTGGTTCGCGCGGGCGCCGACGTGATCATCGTCGACACCGCGCACGGCCATTCTCGCGGCGTGCTCGATCGGGTGAGCTGGGTCAAGCGCAACTTCCCCGACGTGGACGTGATCGGCGGCAACATCGCCACCGCCGACGCCGCGCGAGCACTGGCAGAGGCCGGCGCCGACGGTGTCAAGGTCGGCATCGGGCCCGGCTCGATCTGCACCACCCGCATCGTCGCCGGCGTCGGCGTGCCCCAGATCAGCGCCATTGCGGACGTCGCGCGCGCGCTCGAGGGCCCCGGTGTCCCGCTGGTCGCCGACGGCGGCATCCGCTACTCGGGCGACATCGCCAAGGCGCTGGCCGCGGGGGCCTACTGCTTG
>CAYGZN010000211.1:0-5893 GCA_964354355.1 uncultured Burkholderiaceae bacterium
ACTTCTATAGGGATCGCGGCAAGCACATGAGCACGGTCAAGACCGAGCACAAGGCGACGCTCGACACGATGCGCGAGCTCGAGCGGCAGGGCTTCGAGGTCACTTACCTCGAGGTCCGCGAGGACGGCCTGCTCGACCTCGATGCGTTCCGGGCAGCGCTGCGGCCCGACACGATCCTGGTGTCGGTGATGTTCGTCAACAACGAGATCGGCGTCATCCAGGACATCCCCGCGATCGGCGAGATCTGTCGCGAGCGCGGCATCATCTTCCACGTCGACAGCGCGCAGGCGACCGGCAAGCTCGAGGTCGACCTCTCGAAGCTCAAGGTCGACCTGATGAGCTTCTCGGCCCACAAGACCTATGGCCCGAAGGGCGTGGGCGCGCTGTACGTGCGGCGCAAGCCGCGCGTGCGCATCGAGGCGCAGATCCACGGCGGCGGCCACGAGCGGGGCATGCGCTCGGGCACGCTGCCGACCCACCAGATCGTGGGCATGGGCGAAGCGTTCCGGATCGCCCGCGCCGAGATGGCCACCGAGAACGACCGCATCCGGATGCTGCGCGACAAGCTGCTGCGCGGCCTGCTCGACATCGAGGAGGTCTACGTCAACGGCGACATGGACCGGCGGGTGCCGCACAACCTGAACGCCAGCATCAACTACGTCGAGGGCGAGTCCCTCATCATGGCGGTGAAGGACCTCGCGGTGTCCTCGGGTTCGGCCTGCACGTCGGCCAGCCTGGAGCCGTCGTACGTGCTGCGGGCGCTCGGGCGCAGCGACGAGCTGGCGCACAGCTCGATCCGTTTTTCCGTCGGCCGGTTCACGACCGAGCAGGAAATCGATTTCGCGGTTTCGCTGCTGCGGCAGAAGGTCGGCAAGCTTCGCGAGATGTCGCCGCTGTGGGAGATGGTCAAGGACGGCGTCGACCTGAATTCGGTCCAGTGGGCCGCGCACTGACACAGAGGGGAAGAGCATGGCATACAGCGACAAGGTCATCGACCACTACGAGAACCCGCGCAACGTCGGCGCGCTCGACAAGGCCGACCCGAGCGTGGGTACCGGCATGGTCGGTGCACCCGCCTGCGGCGACGTGATGAAGCTGCAGATCCGCGTCAACGAGCGCGGCATCATCGAGGATGCCAAGTTCAAGACCTACGGCTGCGGCTCGGCGATCGCGTCGTCGTCGCTGGTGACCGAGTGGGTCAAGGGCAAGACGCTGGACGAGGCGATGACGATCCGCAACACCCAGATCGCCGAAGAGCCCGCGCTGCCGCCGGTGAAGATCCACTGCTCGATCCTGGGCGAGGACGCCATCAAGGCGGCGGGGGGCGACTACCGAGCCAAGCGCGGCGAGCCGCTGCCTGCCGCCGAGGCGGGCAGCCAGAAGCAGGCTGCCTGACGGTCATGGCGATCACGCTCAGCGCAGCTGCGGCACAGCACATCGCGCGCTACATCGAGAAGCGTGGCAAGGGCATCGGCCTGCGGCTGGGCGTCAAGACCACCGGCTGCTCGGGCCTGGCCTACAAGCTGGAGTTTGCCGATACCGCCAACCCCGAGGACGTCGAGTTCGAGAGCCAGGGCGTCAAGGTCCTGGTGGACCCGCGCAGCCTGGCCTACATCGACGGCACCGAGCTGGACTTCGTGCGGGAGGGCCTGAACGAGGGGTTCAGGTTCAACAACCCCAACGTCAAGAGCGAGTGCGGCTGCGGGGAGTCCTTCAAGGTCTGAACCGGGCCCGCGGGCTGCGCGCCAGGCCGGCCCCCACGCGATGGACATCCTCAGGAAGAGCTACTTCGAGCTGCTGGGCCTGCCCGAGCGCTTCGCGCTGGACGCCGGCCTGCTGCAGCAGACCTACCGGCGGCTGCAGGCGGCGATCCATCCGGACCGGTTCGCCGCGGCGGGAGACACCGAGCGGCGCATCGCGATGCAACTGGCCACGCGTGCCAATGAAGCCTACCGCACGCTCGCCGACCCGGGCCGGCGTGCGGCGTACCTCTGCGAGCAGCACGGGGTGCCCCTGCGGGCCGAAACCAACACGGCGATGTCCACCGACTTCCTGACGCAGCAGATGTCCTGGCGCGAAGCGCTCGAGGAAGCCCGCGAACAGCGCGATTCGCACGCGCTGTCGGGGCTGGCCCGGCTGCTGTGCGATCATCGCGACCGGCTGTTGCGCGAACTCGGCGACGCGATCGATCGCGACGGCGACTTCGAGCGCGCCGCCGACGTGGTGCGCCGCTGGATGTTCGTCGACAAGTTCGGCAAAGAGGTGTCGGCCGCCGAAGAGGCGCTTGCCGCCTGAGGATCACGATGGCCCTGCTGCAGATCTCCGAACCGGGCATGTCGCCCGAGCCCCACCAGCGGCGGCTCGCGATCGGCATCGACCTGGGCACGACCAACTCGCTGGTCGCCACCGTGCGCTCCGGCGTCGCCGAGGTGCTGCCGGACGAGCTGGGGCGTCCGCTGCTGCCCTCGGTCGTGCACTACCAGCCCGACGGGTCGGTCGTGGTCGGGCACGTCGCCTGGGAATGCGCATCCGAGGATTCGCGCAACACGATCGTCTCGGTCAAGCGCTACATGGGCCGCGGGCTGGCCGATGCGACCCGGCACCGCTCGCCGTACGAGTTCGTCGACGCGCCCGGGATGGTGCGCCTGCGCACCGTTGCCGGGGACAAGAGCCCGGTGGAGGTGTCCGCGGAGATTCTCAGGGTGCTGCGCCAGCGTGCCGAGACGGCGCTGGGCGCGGAACTGGTGGGTGCGGTCGTGACCGTGCCGGCCTATTTCGACGACGCACAGCGGCAGGCCACCAAGGACGCCGCGCGGCTGGCCGGCCTGAACGTGCTGCGCCTGCTCAACGAGCCGACCGCGGCGGCAATCGCCTATGGCCTGGACCACGGCTCGGAGGGGCTGTACGCCGTGTACGACCTGGGCGGCGGCACCTTCGACATCTCGATCCTGCGCCTGACGCGCGGCGTGTTCGAGGTGATCGCCACCGGCGGCGACTCGGCGCTGGGCGGCGACGACTTCGACCGCAGGCTGGCGGAGTTCTTCGTTCGCGAGAACGCGCTGCCCGAGCTGGCGCCCGACGACCTGCGCCGCGTGCTCAAGGCGTCGCGCCTGGCCAAGGAGGCGCTGAGCACCCACGCCTCGGCCGAGATCGACGTGCGCCTGGCCGACCGCGGACTGGTCAAGACGCCCGTGTCGTCGGCGCAGTTCCGCGAGATGACCGCGGACCTGCTGGATCGCACGCTCGAATCGGTGCGCCGCGCGCTGCGCGATGCCGCCCTGACGACGCAGCAGATCGAAGGGGTCGTGCTGGTGGGCGGCGCCACGCGGATGCCGCAGGTGCACGAGGCCGTTGCGCAGCTGCTCGGCAGGCCGCCGCTGGTCGACCTGGATCCCGAGAAGGTCGTTGCGCTGGGCGCGGCGATCCAGGCGAACCTGCTGGCGGGCAACCGCGGCGCTGACGAGGACTGGCTGCTGCTCGACGTCATTCCGCTGTCGCTCGGGCTGGAGACGATGGGCGGCCTGGTCGAGCGGATCATTCCGCGCAACGCGACGATCCCGGTCGCGCGGGCGCAAGAGTTCACGACCTTTCGGGACGGACAGACTGCGATGGCGATCCAGGTCGTGCAGGGCGAGCGCGAGCTGGTCTCGGACTGCCGTTCGCTGGCGCGCTTCGAGCTGCGTGGCATACCGCCGATGACCGCGGGCGCCGCGCGCATCCGGGTCACGTTCCAGGTCGACGCCGACGGGCTGCTGTCGGTGACTGCGCGCGAGACGTCGAGCGGCGTCGAGGCGTCGATCGAGGTGAAGCCGTCGTACGGGTTGTCGGACGAGGAGATCGCGCGGATGCTGCAGGAGTCGTTCAGCACTGCGGAGATCGACCTGCAGGCGCGCGCGCTGCGCGAGCAGCAGGTCGACGCCGACCGGCTGCTGGCGGCGACGCAGACCGCGCTCGACGCCGACGCGGACCTGCTCGATGCGGCGGAACGCGCGGCGATCGAGACGGCCATGCGCCGCCTCAAGGCCAGCGCCCAGGGCAGCGACGCCAGCGCCATCAAGGCGGACCTCGAGGCGCTCGGGCGCGGCACCGAGCCCTTTGCGGCCCGCCGGATGGACCGGGCGGTGCGCCAGGCGCTGGCCGGGCGGCGGCTCGACGAGCTGGGCTGACCCGCGATGCCGACCGTCACCGTGCTGCCTCACGAGACCCTCGCGCCCGCCGGCGCGCGCTTCGAGGCCGAGCCGGGAAAGAGCCTGTGCCAGCAGCTGCTGGACCACGGCATCGAGATCGAGCACGCGTGCGGCATGGTGGCCGCGTGCACGACCTGCCACGTGATCGTGCGCCAGGGTTACGCCCGGCTGGCCCCGGCCGATGAGAACGAGGACGACATGCTCGACAAGGCCTGGGGACTCACCGCCACGTCGCGGCTGTCCTGCCAGATCGCGGCGGTGCCCGTGGACCTGACCGTCGAGCTGCCGAAGTACACGATCAATCTCGCCCGCGAGGAGCACTAGGATGAAGTGGACCGATACGCTCGACATCGCGATCGCGCTGGACGAGGCCCACCCCGACGTCGATCCGCTGCAGGTCCGCTTCACCGACCTGCACCGCTGGGTGATGGCGCTGCCCGGATTCGACGACGACGCAGCCCGCTCGGGCGAGAAGATCCTCGAAGCGATCCAGCAGGCCTGGATCGACGAGCGCGCGTAACCGACCCGGCGCGGCGGGTGAGCCTCGACCCGGTCGTCCTGTTCTTCCTGCTCGGGGTCGGGGCGCGGCTCGCCCGCTCCGACCTGCGGCTGCCCGAGGCGCTGTACGAGGCGCTGTCGATCTACCTGCTGCTGGCGATCGGTCTGAAGGGTGGGGCGCAGCTGGCGGTGCAGCCGATCGCGCTGATCTGGCCCGCGGCACTGGCCGGCGTCGCGTTGTCGGCGTGCATCCCGCTGCTGACGTACCCGGTGCTGCGCGCCGGTGTGCGGCTGGCGGCGCCCGACGCGGCGTCGATCGCCGCGCACTACGGTTCCGTGTCGGTGGTCACCTTCGCGGTGGCGCAGGGGGTGCTGGCGCGCGCCGGACAGCCGCCCGAACCGCACCTCGCGGTGCTGGTCGCGCTGATGGAGGCCCCGGGCATCGTCGTGGGCATCCTGCTGGCCCGGCTGGCGGGCGGCGCACCCGCGGGCGCGCCGAAGGCTGCGCCCCCGATCGGGCCGTGGCGCCGCTGGGCCGGACTGGCGCACGAGGTCGCCTTCGGAAAGGCGGTGGTGCTGCTGGTCGGTGGCCTGCTGATCGGCTGGATCAGCGGGCCCGAGGCGTTGGCGCCGATCGAGCCGCTGTTCGGCGGCCTGTTCAAGGGCGTGCTCGCACTGTTCCTGCTGGAGATGGGGCTGGTCGCGGGTGCGCGGCTGCCCGAGCTGAAGCAGGCGGGTGTGCGGCTGGTGGCCTTCGGGCTGCTGGCGCCACCGGTGCTCGGCCTGCTGGGTGCGGTGGTCGGCCACGGCCTCGGGATGTCGCCGCCCGCAGTCGCGATCCTGGCCACGCTGTGCGCGAGCGCGTCGTACATCGCCGCGCCGAGCGCGATGCGCATCGCGGTGCCGCAGGCCAATCCGACGCTGTCGATCGGCGTGTCGCTCGGCGTCACCTTCCCGTTCAACGTGCTGGTCGGCATCCCGCTGTACGTCGGGATGGCGCGCTGGCTGGCGGGTTGAGCGCGGCCACTCAGGGAGAAGCCCGTGGAACGTCATCCCCGCAAGCTGCTGACGATCATCACCGAGGCGGCGATCGAGCGCGCGCTCGTGGCCGACTGCCGGGCGATGGGCGCGCAGGGCTACACGGTGCTGGACGTGCGTGGCGGCGGCGCGATGGGCGATCGCGAGGGCGCCTGGGAAGGCGACCGCTC
>CAYGZN010000212.1:0-5892 GCA_964354355.1 uncultured Burkholderiaceae bacterium
ACCACCGCATCAACCTGACGCTGTACAAGATCGACCAGATCATGGACGGCGATCTCGACGACCTGATCGCCCCGCTGATGGCGGAGCACCAGGCCGAGAAGCTGGCGGCGATGGCGGAAGAAGCGCTCTGACGGGCGCAGCGTCGTCGATGGCCCAGCCCGCGCCGAACCGCACGCTGGCGTCGCTGCTGGCCTCGGCGCGCGTGCCCGCCGCGGAGGCCCGGCGCCTGCTGCAGCACGCGGGCGGCGGTGACCGCGCCCGCCAGATCGCCCACGCCGACGAGCCGGTCGCACCGCGGGTGCGCGCCACCTTCGAGGTGCTGTGCGCCCGCCGGGCGGCCGGGGAACCGATCGCGTACCTGGTCGGCGAGCACGAGTTCTACGGACGCGCGTTCGGTGTCGGCCCCGGCGTGCTGATCCCGCGTCCCGAGACCGAGGGACTCGTCGACTGGGCGATCGAGCTGCTCGCCGGCCGCGACCAGGCACGCGTGCTCGACCTGGGCACCGGCAGCGGCTGCATCGCGATCACGCTGGCGCTCGAGTGCCCCGGGCTGCGTGTGACCGCCACCGACCGCAGCGAACCCGCGCTGGCGCGCGCGGCCGCAAACGCCGTGCCGCGGGGCGCCGCCGTCGAATTCCGCCAGGGCGACTGGTGGGCGGCGATCGAGGCCGGCGAGGAATTCGACCTGGTCGTTTCCAACCCCCCTTACGTCGCCGAGGGCGACCCGCACCTGTCCGAGGGCGACCTGCGCTACGAGCCGGAGGGTGCGCTGGTCGGCGGCCCCGACGGGCTGGACGCGGTGCGCACGATCGTCGCCGGCGCACCGGCGCACCTCACCCCGGGCGGATGGCTGGTGCTCGAGCACGGCTTCGACCAGGCCCGGGCCGTGCGCGAGCTGCTGGCCGGCGCCGGGATGCAAGGTGTGGCGAGCCGACGCGACCCTGCAGGCATCGAACGGTGGACCGCAGGCCGGCAGCCGCTGCCGGCGCAGGGGCCGGTCACGCGAGCCCCTGTCGTTGACGCGGGATCGGCGGGAACCTAGAATTCCCGACTTCGACAGTCAACTAATTGCCTCAACAGGCCGAGAGTGACGATGGACGCCAGAGAATTCATCCAGAAGACGGTTGTCGACAACGACGTGGTGCTGTTCATGAAGGGCACGGCGCAGTTTCCGCAGTGCGGCTTCTCGGGCCGCGCGGTGCAGATCCTGAAGGCCTCCGGGGTCCGGCAGATGGTCACGGTCAACGTGCTCGAGGACGAGGACGTCCGTCAGGCGATCAAGGACTTCTCCAACTGGCCGACGATCCCGCAGCTGTTCATCAAGGGCGAGTTCATCGGCGGCTCGGGCATCATGACGGAGATGTTCGAGTCCGGCGAACTGCAGAAGCTCGTGCCCGCCACGGCGCAGGCCTGAGCGTTTTGCCCGCCGCCGCCGCCGCGCAGGCCTGAAGCGGCCCGCGCGGGACTCAGCGCCCGTCGGGCGGCGCGTCGAGCGCGGGCCAGCGTGCGTACGCGAACACCCACAGCACCACGAAGTTCACCACCGGCACCAGCCCCAGCAGCACCCACCACGGCGAATAGCCGGCCCGGCGCACGACCTTCGAGAACAGCAGGAACGGAATCGCCAGGATCGCCAGCGCGAGCAGGTCCAGCATTCCCCACGAGCGGTCCATCTCAGCGCCCGAAATCGACGGCGTCGGTTTCGCGCCGGCCGAAACGCGCCGACTCGGCCGGCCAGCGGCCGTAGGCCAGGATCGCCGCGAATGCGATCGAACCGACGACGGGCACGAGGTTGAGCAGCGACAGCCAGGGGTCGCGCCCCGTGCGACGGGTGATCCGCCACAGCGGGATCATCACGATCACCAGCGACACCACCGACAGCAGCACTTCCATTGGAACTCCACGGGGACCGGCCCCGTCCGGCGGTATTTGACCACCGTCGCAGGCCGTGCGCCACCCAGTGCGTCACGAAATTCCATCGCCGGGGCCCGGTCAGATCGGGTAGATGATCGAGTTCGGGATCATCTCGGAATCGAAGATCGCCCGCTTGGCCGCGAACCGCAGGCGCCCCCCGGCACGCTCGCGCACGACCGTGTCCAGGTAGCGCCCGACGTTGAAGACCTCGGACAGCTGGTGGAGCCGGGTGCGAAACACCGCATACGGCGCCTCGACCGCCACCTGCCAGGCGCCGTGCGCGGCGTCGGGCGCGGGGCCCGCGCCGTTCGCCGTCAGGCGCAGCGGGCCGATCACGTGGCGCTGGTAGTACGGCGCGTGGAACAGCGTCTGCGTGATGCCGTACACGCGGTCCCTGAGCATGCCCTTGCTCTCGAACGACAGCGTGGCCAGCGGCAGCCCGCGATCGAAGTTCTCGCGCGGCTGCAGCAGGTAGCTGCAGTCCTCGGCGAACAGGTCGAGCCAGTCGTCGTAGCGGCGTTCGTCCAGCGCCGCGCCGTAGTCGGCGTACAGTGCGTCGAGCTCGGCGCGCAGCAGCGGTTCGATCACGTCAGTCGGCCAGCACGCGGTGCAGGTACCCGTGCATGCCGCGGATCAGCGTCTCGGTGACCATGTGGTCGGTGGGCCCGACCTCGCGTCCGCCGAGGCGGCTGAACGTCGACGCCGCGGGGTCCTGGCTCAGGCCCTGCTGGGACATCTCGATGACCTCGCCGTCGTCGGCCGACACGAACCCGGCCGGGCCGAACAGGTTGGCCTGGCGCAGCCGGCGCCGCGTCATGTCGGGCGTGTCGTCGGCGAAGCCGAAGTGCGTCCACACGAAGTCGAACTCGCCCGGTCCGCGCGGCACGATGTGCCGCGTCGACAGCGAGTTGACCTGCTGCTGGATGATCAGCGACGGGAAGAGCGTGATCATCGTCACGGTCGGGCCGTTCCACCAGGGCTCGGGCACGACGTCGAGCAGGCGCGCGTCGTTCAGCGTCATGTGCTCCCTGAAGCTGGTGACGCCCTGCGTGACGCCGGACCGCCCGCCTTCGTTGCGGCGCGAGATCATCGCCGCGTGGCGCCCGTGCGCGTCCATCACCATCTGCGACTTCTGGTCGGCGCGCCACAGGCCGAAGGTGACGAACCAGGTGTGCAGCAGCCCGGGGTGGTACGGGTCCTTGATGTTCTCCTGCATCAGCTTCCAGTTGCCGGGGATCCGCTGCCGCGAGTGGCCCAGCAGCGTCAGCGCCCGCCCGTCGAAGACCCGGTCGACCCACGGCAGGACCTCGGGCCCGATGTAGTCGGCCAGCGGCTGCACGGCGTGGTCGAACGACGCGAACACCAGGCCGTTGCGTCGCGCGACCGCCAGTTGCGTGAGCCCGTGGTCCTGCAGGCGGAAGTCGGCCGGCATGCCCCCGTCGATGCGCGTGCGGCCGTCCTCGACCACCTTGACGCCACGGCGAAACGGCAGTCCGATCAGGTTGCCCTTGAGGTCGTAGTTCCACTGGTGGTAGGGGCACACGAAGTCGCGCGTGCGCCCCCAGGCCTGCTGGCAGAAGCGCACGCCGCGATGCGCGCAGTGGTTCTCGACCACGTTGATCGCGCCGTCGAGGTCGCGCACGACGATCACCGAGCGCTCGCCGACGAAGGTCGTCTTGAAGTCGCCCGGCTCGGGCACCTCGACGTCCAGGCCGACGTAGCACCAGTGCCCGCGGTAGAACAGCCGGTCGAGCTCGCGCCGGTAGCCGGCCTCGTCCGTGTAGCGGCTGTACGGCACGCGGGAACAATCGGTGGCGTCGGCCATGACCGGATTCGGCGTGTCCATGGTGCGCTAGCGTAACGCCGCGGCCCGGCGTTGGCCAGAAGCCGTCGACCTTGGCCCTGCTTTTCGCCCTGCCCTTCGACCCGCCGGTGCGCGGGACCCGCGCCGGCGTGCGGGTCGAAAGGGGGTCGGGCCCGCGTGTGTCACACGCGGGCGCGGGCCCGTCGGTACAATGCCCCGGGCCATGGACGCTTCGCCACGCAGATTGATCGTTGCCATCACCGGCGCCACCGGTGCGGTGTACGGCGTGCGGCTGCTCGAGGTGCTGGGCGCGGTTCCCGGAATCGAGACGCACCTGGTCGTGTCGGCGGCCGGGTGGATGAACGTCGAGCAGGAACTCGAGCGGCCGCGCCGCAGCGTCGAGGCGCTGGCCTCGGTCGTGCACAACGTCCGTGACGTCGGCGCGAGCATCGCCTCGGGCTCGTTCGCAACCGCCGGCATGGTGGTGGCGCCGTGCTCGATGCGCACGCTGGCGGCGATCGCCCTCGGCCTGTCGGACAACCTGGTCGCGCGCGCCGCCGACGTGGTGCTCAAGGAGCGCCGCCGGCTGGTGCTGCTGGCCCGCGAGACGCCGCTGAACCTGGCGCACCTGCGCAACATGGCGGCCGTCACCGAGATGGGGGCGATCGTCTTTCCGCCGCTGCCGGCGTTCTACCAGCGCCCGAAGTCGGTCGCCGAGATCGTCGACCACACCGTCGGGCGCGTGCTCGAGCTGCTGTCGATCGAGCAGACGCTGAGCCCGCCCTGGCAGGGGCTCAAGCCCCGGGCGGAGTGAGGCCGTGCGCGAACTCGAGCTGAAGTTCGCCCTGACGCTCGCGCTCGAGACCAGCCTGGCGAAGCTGGCCGCCGAACAACCGCCGGTGCGCGACGCGGTCTGGTCGCGCTATTTCGACACGCCCGACGGCTCGCTGGCCCAGGCTCGCGTGGCGGTCCGGGTCCGCCGGCACGGCGACGTGTGGCTGCAGACCGTCAAGGCCGATTCCGCCAGCCCGTTCGACCGCTTCGAAGCGGAGCGGCCGATTGCGGGCATCGCGCCCGAGCGTGCCGCACTGCCGCCGCCCGACACGGCGCTCGGCGCGCTGCTGAATCGCACGTTTCCGATGTGGATGCCGCTGTTCGAGACCGACTTCGAGCGCACGGCCTGGACGCTGCGGCCCCACGAGGGCCTGGTGGTCGAACTCGCCCAGGATCTGGGCGAGATCCGCTGCGGCCAGCGGCACGAGCCCATCCGCGAGGTGGAAATCGAGCTCAAGCGCGGCGACACCGCCGACTTCCTCGACTGGGCGATCGGATGGTCGCAGCGCGAAGGGGCCACGCTGCTGACGACGACCAAGAACGAGCGCGGACTGCGGCTCGCCGCCCGCGCGCCGCTGGTGCCCCGGCCGGTCAAGGCGAGTGCCGCGACTCCGCCGGCGTCCTCAGGCGTCGCCGCGGCGGCCGCCGCGGCCGTGCAGGCGAGCCTGGCCCACCTGTGGGCGAACCTCGAGCCGGTGAGCCTGACCGAGGACGCGGAGGGCCCCCATCAGCTGCGGATCGCGCTGCGCCGCCTGCGGGCGGCGATCCGTTACTTCGAGCTTCGCGAACGCGAGCCGCAGTGGGCTGCGGTCGACCAGGCGGCGCGCCAGCTCGCGGACCTGGCCGGCGAGGTCCGCGACATCGACGTGTTCGAGTCCGGGCCGCTGGTGGAGCTGCGCCGGCACTTCGAGGGCGACGCCGCGCTCGAGAGCCTGGCGCGCGCGCTGCAGCAGACCCGGGACGCCGCCCGCATGCGGCTGCGCCGCGCGCTGTCGTCGCCCGCCACGACGCTGCTGGTGCTGCGCACGTCGCTGCTCGCCGAGCACCTTCGGGCGGCACCGGCTGTCGCGACTCCGGCCGATGCGCGGGCGCAGGGGCGGGCCCCGCTGCCCGTGCCGATCGAGCCACCCGTGCCGATCGAGCCTGTCGAGCCTGTCGAGCCTGTCGAGCCTGTCGAGCCTGTCGAGCCTGTCGAGCCCGTCGAGCCGCTCGAGCCGGGCCCGCCGAGGGCGCCACTCGCCCCGTGGGAGCCGCTCGAGCCGTTCGAGCGGTTCGCGCGGCGCCGCCTGCATGCGCTGTTCGTGCGGATGCGCCGGCGCGCGCGACGCGCCGACGACGAG
>CAYGZN010000213.1:0-5878 GCA_964354355.1 uncultured Burkholderiaceae bacterium
CGATGCGCTGCGAGACCGGCAGCGCCCGACCCCGCGCCGCATCGGCCACGCGCACCGCGTAGCCGTCCATCTGCGAGTTGTCCATCGGCGGCACGTCCAGGCCGGAGACCTGGTCGAGCGCCAGCACGCGCCCGAGCGCGCCGGACGTGGCAATGGTCTCGGCGCCGTCGACGGGCACGGCGTCGCGAAGCAGCAGGCCGAGCGCCTGTTGGAATTCGAGCAATGCGGGCTTCATCGGGACAGGTGCAGGTGATCGAGCACGAACACGACGATCGAATCATAGTCGTTCAGGTCGAGCACCGGCAGTGAAGTCCCCACCGGTGCGTCGGCCGCCACCGCGACGATGTTCGCGTCGCCGGGGTGCAGCAGCGGCTTGCCGGCGGCGGGCCGGTAGACCTCGAGCTTGGGGATCGCGGCGCGCTTGTAGCCCTCGACCAGCGCCAGGTCGCACGGCGCGAGCAGGGCCAGTTGCTGCTGCAGCGTCGGCTCGACGTCACCGCGCAGCTCGTGCATCAGCACCCATCGATGCGCCGACGTGATCAGCACCTCGGTGGCACCAGCCTCGCGATGCCGGTACGAATCCTTGCCGGGCTTGTCGATGTCGAACGCGTGGTGCGCGTGCTTGATCAGCGACACCCTCAGCCCCCGGCCCGCCAGCCGCGGAATCAGCTGCTCGATCAGGGTCGTCTTGCCGCTGCCCGAAAACCCGGCGAAGCCGAAGACCTTCATGCATCGCGCGCCGCGCGGGCAGCGACGAATTGCTTGAGCATCGACACGTCGGCCGGCATGCGCGCGAAGCGCTGCACGCGCTGCTCGATGCCGGCGTAGGCCACCGGCCGCTCGGGCTCGCGGCCGATCGCCTCGCGGATCGCATCGGCGAACTTGGCGGGCAGCGCGGTCTCCAGGCAGATCATCGGCACGCCGGGCTCGCGGAAACGCTGCGCGACGGCGAGGCCGTCTGCGGTGTGGGTGTCCACGACCACGCCGTAACGGCTCTCGGTGTCGCGGATCGTCACGATCCGCGTGGCGTGGTTGCTGCTGCCCGAAACGAAGCCGAACTGTGCGACGCGCGCGAAGTCCGGGCCTGCCGCAAGATCGAACTGCCCGTCCCGCTCCAGCTGGCGCCACAGCTGCGCGGTGCGGGCCGCGTCGCGCCCGAGCAGGTCGAACACGAAGCGCTCGAAGTTCGACGCCTTGGAGATGTCCATCGACGGGCTGCTGGTCTGCCAGGTGTCGGCGGTGGCGCGCGGGCGATAGCGCCCGGTGCGGAAGAACTCGTCGAGCACGTCGTTCTCGTTGGTCGCCACCACCAGCCGCCGGATCGGCAGCCCCATCGTCCGCGCGATGTGCCCTGCCAGCACGTTGCCGAAGTTGCCGCTGGGCACGGCGAACGAGACCGGCCGCGGATCGCCCCGGGTGGCGGCGAACCACGCCTTGAAGTAGTAGACGACCTGGGCCACGACCCGTGCCCAGTTGATGGAGTTGACGGTGCCGATCGAGTAGCGCTCCTTGAAGCGCAGGTCGTTCGACACCGACTTGACCATGTCCTGGCAGTCGTCGAACACGCCGTCGACCGCGATGTTGAAGATGTTCGCGTCGCGCAGCGAGTACATCTGCGCGGTCTGGAACGGGCTCATCCGACCGGCGGGCGACAGCATGAACACCCGGATTCCCGCGCGGCCGCGCATCGCGTACTCGGCCGCACTGCCCGTGTCGCCCGACGTCGCCCCCAGGATGTTCAGGCTGCGGTGCTGGCGCGCGAGCACGTACTCGAAGAGCTGGCCGAGCAGCTGCATCGCCACGTCCTTGAACGCCAGCGTCGGCCCGTTGGACAGCCGCAGCAGCTGCAGGCCGGGCTCGAGCGTGACCAGTGGCGTGATCTCGTCCGAGCCGAAGGTCTGCGCGGTGTACGTGCGCTGCACCAACGCGTGCAGGTCCGCCGCCGGGATGTCGTCGCAGAACAGCCGCAGCAGCACGAAGGCGAGTTCGGCGTACGGCAGTTCGCCCCACCGGGCGAGCGTCGCCGCGTCGATCTCGGGGTAGCGCTCGGGAACGACCAGCCCGCCGTCGGGGGCCAGCCCGCCCAGCAGGATGTCGGTGAATCCCTGCGGCGGCATGCCGCCGCGCGTGGACACGTAGCGCATCGTCAGTTCATGTCCTCGAGGCGGATCCGCGTGACCCGCGACAGCACCGTGGGCAGCGCCTCGATGCGGGCGATCGCCTCGTCGCAGCGCTTCTCGACGGTCACGTGGGTCAGCAGGATGATGTCGGTCTGCGCCTCGCCTTCCTCGGGCTCGCGCTGCAGCACGGCGTCGATCGAGATGCGCGCGTCCGCGAGGATGCGGGTGATGTCGGCCAGCACGCCCGGTTCGTCGGCGACACGCAGCCGCAGGTAGTACGCGCTGTCGATCTCGCCGATCGGCAGCACCGGCAGGTCGGCCATGGCATCGGGCTGGAACGCGAGGTGCGGCACGCGATTGCCCGGGTCCACCGTGAGCGTGCGGGCCACGTCGACCAGGTCGGCGACCACCGAACTCGCGGTCGGCTCGGCCCCGGCGCCCTTGCCGTAGTACATCGTGTGGCCGACCGCGTCGCCCTTGACCCAGACCGCGTTCATCGCGCCCTCGACGTTGGCGATCAGCCGCCTGGCGGGGATCAGCGTCGGGTGCACCCTCAGCTCGATGCCGTGCTCGCGCCGGCGCGTGATCCCCAGCAGCTTGATCCGGTAGCCCAGCTGCTCGGCGTAGCGGATGTCGGTCGACTGCAGCTTCGAGATCCCCTCGACGTGCGCACGCTCGAACTGCACCGGCACGCCGAAGGCGATCGCCGACATGATCGTCACCTTGTGCGCGGCGTCGATGCCCTCGACGTCGAACGTCGGGTCGGCCTCGGCGTAGCCCAGGCGCTGCGCCTCCTTGAGCACCACGTCGAACGCCAGCCCCTTGTCGCGCATCTCGGACAGGATGAAGTTGGTCGTGCCGTTGATGATGCCGGCGATCCACTCGATGCGGTTGGCGGTGAGCCCCTCGCGCAGCGCCTTGATGATCGGGATGCCGCCGGCCACCGCCGGCTCGAACGCGACCATCACGCCCTTGTCGCGGGCCGCCGCGAAGATCTCGTTGCCGTGCACGGCCAGCAGCGCCTTGTTCGCCGTGACCACGTGCTTGCCGTGGGCGATCGCCTCGAGCACGAGCTTTCGCGCCACGCCGTAGCCGCCGATCAGCTCGACGACGACGTCGATTGCCGGATCGCACACCACCGCGAATGCGTCGTCGACGACGCGGGCGCGGTCGCCCACGATCGTGCGGGCACGCGCCGTGTCCAAGTCGGCGACGGTGGTGATCTCGATCGCCCGGCCGGCGCGCCGCGTGATCTCGTGCTGGTTGCGCGTGAGCACCGCGAACGTGCCGGCGCCCACGGTGCCGATCCCGAGCAACCCGACCCGGACCGGGCCCAGCTTGTGGTTGGCCATCGCAGCCCCCTAGGCCGCCGCGCGCGGCATCAGGCCGTCCTTTCGGAACATCTCCTTGATGCCCCGCACGGCCTGCCGGATCCGCTGCTCGTTCTCGATCAGCGCGAAACGCACGTGGTCGTCGCCGAAGTCGCCGAACCCGATGCCCGGCGACACCGCCACCTTCGCCTCGTCGAGCAGCCGCTTGGAGAACTCGAGCGAGCCCGTCGCCTTGTAGGGTGCGGGAAGCTCGGCCCAGATGTACATCGACGCGCGGGGCACCTCGACCATCCAGCCGGCCTCCTGCAGCCCCTTGACCAGCACGTCGCGCCGGCTCTGGTAGGTTCGGCGAATCTCCTCGACGCAGTCCTGCGGGCCGTCGAGTGCCGCGATCGCGGCGACCTGGATCGGCGTGAAGGTGCCGTAGTCGTGGTAGCTCTTCATGCGCGCCAGCGCCGACACGAGAGACCGGTTGCCGACCATGAAGCCGATCCGCCAGCCGGCCATGTTGTAGCTCTTGCTCATCGTGAAGGTCTCGACGGCCACTTCGCGCGCGCCCGGGACCTGCATGATCGACGGCGCCTTGAAGTCGTCGAACACGATGTCGGCGTAGGCCAGGTCGTGCACGACCAGGATGTCGTGCTCGCGCGCCAGTGCAACGACCTTCTCGAAGAACGGCAGGTCGGCGCACATCGCGGTCGGATTGCTCGGGAAGCCCAGGATCATCATCTTGGGCTTCGGGTTCGACTCGCGGATCGCCCGCTCCAGCTCCTGCAGGAAGTCCACGCCCGGCGTCATGCGCACGTGGCGCGTCTCCGCGCCCGCGATCACCGCGCCCCAGATGTGGATCGGGTAACTCGGGTTGGGCACCAGCACGACGTCGCCACGGTCCAGCGTGGCGAGCATCAGGTGGGCCAGGCCTTCCTTGGAGCCGATCGTGACGATCGCCTCCGACTCCGGGTCGATGTCGACCTGGTAGCGCCGCTTGTACCAGTCGGCAATCGCCTTGCGCAGGCGCGGAATGCCCTTGGACACCGAATAGCCATGCGTGTCGGGCCGCTTCGACGCCTCGACCAGCTTGTCGACGATATGCTGCGGCGTCTGCCCGTCGGGGTTGCCCATGCTCATGTCGATGATGTCCTCGCCCCGGCGCCGGGCGGCCATCTTCAGTTCCGCCGTGATGTTGAAGACGTACGGCGGCAGTTTCTGGATGCGGGAGAATTCGCGCTCGAAGCTCATCGGGGCACCTGCGGTCGCTGCGTCGTTCGGTGCGTCGCAGCATTCGTGACAAGAGCGATAATGTACCGTATTTTCAATGGTTTGCCGTCATGAAGCTGCACGCCCACACACCCACGACGCTGACGACGGTCACGGCCTACGGGCCGGGCTACATCGAGGTCAACGCCCAGCGCCACGCCCACGCGCTGCTGGTGCAGCCCGACGCGCCAGCCCGGCCCTGGGGCGTGGCCGACTTCGATTCGCTGCAGCCGGAGCATTTCGAGCAGATCGCCGCCCTCGGTCCCGAGGTTGTGCTGCTGGGTACGGGGGCCCGCCAGCGCTTTGCGCAGCCGCGGCTGCTGGCCGCGCTGACGCGCGCGCGCATCGGTGTCGAGGCGATGGACACCGGCGCGGCGTGCCGCACGTACAACATCCTGATGACCGAAGGCCGTCGGGTGCTGGCCGCGCTGCTGCCGGCGTGACGCGCGAGGCACCGCTGCGCGCTGTGCTATCGTGCCTCGAACCACCCTGCAACGGAGGTCTGCCAACGTGACGGTCAGTGTCGGAAACAAGGTCCCCGATTTCTCCGCCGAGTGCACCGGCGGCGCAATGAAGCTCTCGGCCCTGAAGGGCACCAAGGTCGTGCTGTATTTCTACCCGAAGGACAACACGCCCGGCTGCACCACCGAGGGCCAGCAGTTCCGCGACGCGTTCGCGAAGTTCCGCAAGGCGGGCGCCACCGTGCTCGGCGTGTCGCGAGACAGCATGAAGTCGCACGAGGGTTTCAAGGAAAAGATGGAGTTCCCGTTCGAGCTCGTGTCGGACGCGGACGAGGCCCTGTGCGCGCTGTTCGGCGTGATCAAGATGAAGAACATGTACGGCAAGCAGGTGCGCGGCATCGAGCGCTCGACCTTCGTCATCGACGCCGACGGCAAGCTTGCGCGCGAGTGGCGCGGGGTCAAGGTGCCGGGCCACGTCGATGAAGTGCTCGCCTTCGTCCAGACGCTCTGATCCGCACCGAGATGCCGCTTCCCAAGCCCGCGACCAAACCCGCCGCCGTCCTCGACCTGAGCACCGCCGTGCTGGCCCGCCCGAGCCGGGCGCGCCCGCGGCCCGAGCTCGAGCGTGCCGAACCCCCCGCCGACGAGGCCCCGCCGATCCCGCCGACCCCGCCGACCCCGCCGACCCCGCCGACCCCGCCGACGCCGT